>JAGUZM010000286.1 GCA_020060805.1 Deltaproteobacteria bacterium
GAACAGGTTGTCGGGCAGCCTCAGAACTTGACTTTCGGCATCGGCCGGAATCTCTGACGCTTATCCGGCTTCACATCGAATTCATATAGGTCTTTTCATACATCTCTTCTAGGCGCGCAAGATGGCCTTCTTCGTCCTCCGACAGCCTGCGGTACATCTCTTCCATGGGCGCCCCGGCGCACTCGCTCGACATGTGTTTGTAGAAGTCCACGGCGCGCTTCTTGTCGTGTATGGCATAGACCATGACCTCCTGATCTGAGGAATGGTCTTTGAGGGTCTTTTCCTCAAAGAGGAGGGACAACTTCATGCTCGGGCCTTCCTTTGCACCGGCGTCGTGGAGCAGGGCCGTCTCTTCGAAAAAAGCCCTCTCCAGGATGTACTTGTGTCTCAGCTCATCCAGGGCAAGATCTCGGAGAAGGTCTTTGGCGAGCCTGTTCTTCGTGGAGAAATAGGCCTTCTTGTAGACATCAAAGCTCTTGGCCTCCATCTCGATCGCTTTTTCCAGAGCCCCTTCGCGGGTGTAGCATACATCTTCCATATGGACTGCCCTCCCTTTCTTCTCACTCCCGGCCTGGCACTTCCCAGGGGTCCTTTCCCGAGCGCTCCAGGATCTCTCCAAACCGTTCACCATGAAGAGAGCGCTCTTGATAGAGGTCCAGGCACCTTTCAACGATTTGAAGCATCTCATCGGAAGAATGAATGCCCGGCCATTCCCGGGCGAGCCGGGGGTGCCGTCCCAGCTTCCCCCCGACGAGGATTCGATACCCTCTCTTCCCTTCCTTCAATGTGCCGGTGGGGCAGACCCTTGCACACTGGCCGCAGAAGAGGCATTTTGATTCGTCGATACAGGGCCGGACGTCTTGAATGGAGACGGCCTTTTCTTTGCAAGCCTCCACGCAAGCGCCACACTCGCTGCAAGCCTCCTCCGTGATCTCCGGCACAGATGCGCCGATCAGTCCGATGTCAACGATCTGGGGCCTGGAGCAGGCGTTGGGGCAGTCGGAGACGGAGACGCGGAATTCATGATGTATTTTAAGGGGTCCCTTGACCCGCTCTTTCAAAAAGGATCGAAGATTTCTTCGAGAGACGGCGGTCTCGATCGTCCCCGGCAGGCCGTCGGTTATGACCGCCCGATTGGGGCACCCGCTCGGCCCGAAACAGGTTTCAACCTGGTACCCTTTAACTTCTTCTTCCATCCGGTTCAGGAAGCGCTCCTGGCAGGTGCGGACATGCTGAAGGGTCACCTCCCTTGCTCCTGACCGCGCAGCCTCCTCCTCGACTCTTTTCTTAACCCTTTTTCTGACAAAGAAAGGAACGCGGGCTACCGCCTCTTCGGCCTCTTTTTTCCATTCCATGACCGAAACCTCGCAAAGCTTTGATAAGGGCATATTAACAGCGGTCATGACCTTGGCCTTGACTTAGGTCAAAACCAAGGAAAGCGAGGAATCACAGGCGGGCACCGAGGCTGGCAAAAGGACTAGCCCAGGGCTCGTCCTGTACATATGAACCCCGTCACGGACGCTTCAGCCGAACGATCGTCGCTCCCCAGCTGGATGGACCGCTGTCGAGGGTGAAGCTCGCCACAAGGGGATGCTTCTGGAGCAGGGCGTGAACCGTCCTCCGGAGAACTCCCTTTCCCTTGCCATGGATGATCCTAACCTCGTAGATACCTTTCTCAAGGCATGCATGGATGTACTCATCCACCACAGAGGCAGCGTCTTCAGGCCTGAAAGCATGAAGGTCCAGAAAGCCATCGATGGGAAGCTCAAGAATATCTTCTGACAATAGCTCAAATCCTTTCCAAATCGACCTGGTCTTGAAAATGCTCCAGGAGATCGCGGGCAAGGTTCTTAAATTCCTTTTCGCTTTACGTCTCCACCACGAGATCGCGATCGTCGAGGACCTTCAAGAAACCGTGCCCTTTGACGACATCGATGACTTTCTGAACGTCGGCGGTCACCCATCCTTTCATCCGGAGGACGAGCTCGTCGCCCTTGAATGCCCTTTCGATCGTGAGGTCCACCTTCCTTTTCTTCGCTTCCCACCCGACCACGGCCGGCTGCACAACAATGGGCGTCACAGGATCATGCATGGCAGCGCATCGGAACCACAACTTCGCACGAATCATAAAAGACCTCCACTTTCATCTATCGGTACCCGGGCGGCATGCTCATGGCCGCCAATCCGGGACCCACGGCATTGAGCGCAGCCCCTGCCGCCGCGGCGCCGATGGCAGCAGGAGAGATGGCCGCAGCCCCGGCCGCAGCCGAGCAGAGCGACGTGGGGCCGACGACCTGAACCGGTCCGACAAGGCCGGCAAAACCGACCGTCGTCTCGGGCCCGGTGACGAGCACGGTGAGCAATGGCGCCGCCGGCGCTGCAAAAGCGGTTCGGGTAAAGCTCAGGGCAGCGATCAGTCGGCGGAGAGAAGTGGTTTTCTCCTCTCCCGGGACAACGGCGAGGGCAAAGTCAGACCCTCTCACACCGCAAGTCGCCGTGGGCGTCTTGACGTCGTAGTTGGGGCTGCCTTTGATTTTGGCGGCGATGAACCTTGCCCTGCCGAAAAGGAGCGATAGAGAAGTGGAGCGCTCGTCTTTGTCTGAAGCGTACAGGGATTTATCCACCACCAGTTTGGTGTAGGGGGCGATGGAAAAAACGCTCTTGTCGAGCATTCTGGCGTTCAGCCTGGATTTCTCGGACGTCACGAGGGTGTCTCCGTTAAACAAGGGTTTGTCCTTCTCCAGGCGGTAGGCATCTTTCTGTCCCTTGTGAAAGACAAAAGCTTCACCCTGGATCATCTGGACATCTCCCACCACAGGGCCCTCGCCCGGTTCAAAACCGGGTTTGACTTTCACATCTGGAGGCAGCAAGGGTTCCACCGGTTTAAACTCCTTCATCAACGCCTCCAGGTATTTGTCTGCCTCTTTTCCCTCCTGGGCCAGGCTCCCATGATTTAGGAAAGATATCGCCACGAAAAGCGAAATGATCGCCAAAACCTTCAAATGCCTTTTGGTCATCATTGTCCCACCTCCTTGGAAACTTTGTTTTGCCTACAATGCCTGATGGGTATAGAATCAGTCCATCGCAAGAAAGGTAACCTATAGTGGTCTCTGATCGTTTCTTTTTGACGATAATAAAGGCGGTATTCAGGGTTTGCCTGGTTCCTATGTGCGTCTTCGGCATGGCCGGGTGCGCTTCCGGCCTGATCGGCTTCCATGCCCCGGACTTCTCGATCTTTCGAGACGGTCCCATCCCCGAAAACGCGGCGGTCTGGCTTGACGGAGGCGACCAGACCCAGATCACAGACCTGATCGCGGAAGAAGCCCGGCTGATCACGGGCGAGACCCGGAGGGAGCGCCTCTACCTTGCCATGGCGCGAATCTGGAGCAGCTTCACCTATGACAGCTGGCTCAACACCGAAGCTTTCCGACGAACAGCTCACGAGATCTTTGAAAGCAGGATCCTTGGAGGTTGCAGCGACTTTGCATTGGCCCAAGCCGCGCTTTTCAGGTCGGTGGGAATCCCTTCCCGCGTGGTCATCACCGCCAACGTGGACTGGATGGATCAGTACCGCGAGACCCCTCTGGCCATGAGCGAAGGTCACGGGTTCGTCGAGGTTTTCCTCGAAAACAGGTGGCATCTCGTTGACTCCACTTATCGGTGGCTCTTCGACGGCTATGACCCTGAGAACCCCAATTATCCCCACGGCGAGCGTTTCTGCGAGCGGGGAAAAGACTTCTGGGAAATGGGGATCAGGAACATCCAGAGCTTTGATCAACGGCTCCGCACAAAAGCGGCCGGCTATGCCGGAGATTTCGTCGATCCCCGGTATCCCAAGGATCCTCTGTGACCGCGTTTTGAGAAAAAGTGATGTTCAGGTTTCCCGGGCCCCGGTTCGGGCTGGATTCTACAACAGCTTATGGTTGAATGCAATTCATCCCTGAAACTCTTGACGGCGCTCCTCTTCATGATCCTCGGCGCCGGTTGTGCCACTGAGCATGTGATATCAACCGCGTACAAAGCGGACAGAGGCAGAACCGCTTTCGATTTCGAAAAAAAAGAATTAACGTTAATCGTGGGAGCACCGCCTGAAACCACGGGGCGGCTCTGGTACAGGGGGGGAGGGCACACGTGGTTCCTGAAGGAAGAGCCGGAGGCTGTGGTGCGGGCCGCCCTCATTCAAGAGCTCAGCAGTATGGGCATCCGGAGCACGGAAGATGCGAACCGGGCTCACGGACGGCTTGAATTCGAAATCCGATGGTTTGCACCGTATGGGCACACCCCA
>JAGUZM010000251.1 GCA_020060805.1 Deltaproteobacteria bacterium
GACGGCTATCTCTATATCGTGGATCGCCTCAAGGACATGATCATCACGGGCGGGGAAAATGTCTACCCGAGAGAAGTGGAGGAGGTCCTTTTCACCCGAGAAGAAGTGCAGGAGTGCGCGGTCATCGGGTTGCCTGATCAGGAGTGGGGTGAGCGGGTTGTCGCTTTCGTCATTCCCAAGCCGGGAAAGCCGTTTGATAAGAATGCCCTTCATGCTTATCTCAAGACTCGCCTTTCACCCTTCAAAGTGCCGAAGGAATATAAATTGATTGACGATCTGCCGAAAAACCCTGCGGGAAAAATCCTGAAAAGGGAACTGAGAAAGGCGGCGATGCAGGCGCTGGAAAAGAAGCCCTGAGCCCCGGACAGGGCGCCGTTCAGCCCGAGACCTCCCTTACCCAACCCCAGGTTCGCGACAGGCTGGAAAAAAACCACATGGCCGTTGCTTTTTTCACACTGCCCTACTAGAATACGGGGCAATTTTCGGCTAAACCAGGCACCCTGTCCAGGGATTGCCCAACGAAAGGAGGAGAGGCATGAAAAAACGAATGGGGGTATTGGGTTTATTTTCGCTTCTGGGCTTGATCTTCATTTTGCCCGCTTACGGGGCGGAGCCGGTTGTCATCGGGGTGCCGACCTCAACGGGCTTTGTGGAAGGAAAAGAGTGTCTGGCCATCGTGGAAATGGCTGTTGAGGAGATCAACGCCAAGGGCGGCGTCAAAGTGGGGGCGGAAAAAAGACCGTTCAAGGTGGAGTCCATAGACATCAGGGATGCGGCGCCCGGCGTGCCCGTTCCGGAAGCGCTTCTCGGCATTGAAAAGATCATTCTGGAAAAAAAGCCGGCGGCGCTCCTCATCGGCCCCTTTCGCTCCGAAGCCCTGCTGGCCGGCATGGACATCATCGCCAAGTACAAAGTCCCGATGATCGGGACGATCGCGATGACCCCTGCTTCGGAAGGAAAGATCAAGCAGGAGCCGGACAAATACAAATACATCTTCAGGACGTGCCTCAACGCCAGGTATCTCGTCCAGTACCTTGTCGGCATCATGTCTTTCGTCAACAAGGAGTTCGGGTTCAACAAGGTCTTCATCATGCATCAGGATGTGGCGTGGGCCCGGGCAACGGCGGACGGGATGGTCAAGAATTACTTCGAGAAGGCGGGATGGACCGTGGTCGGCCAGGAAGCTTATCCCACAGGCACCTCGGATTTTTCATCGGGCCTGATGAAGGTGAGAAGCGGCGGCGCTCAGGTGATCCTGCCCATATTCGATATGCCCCAGAGCGGCATCCTGGTGAAACAATGGCAATCCATGAAAGTTCCCGCTCTGATGGCGGGGTTCATTTCCCCTCTCGCAGGGCCCGGAGCCTGGAAGACGTTCGACGAGAAGATCGGCGGCGCCATCAACTGCAACTTCGAACTGGGAAGCGCGATCGCGTCGAAGAAGGTTCCGAAATCCGTGACCTTTTATGAAGCCTACCAGAAAAAATTCAACAAACCGATGGAGGCAGGGCACGGCCCTGCGCCTACGTACGAGTCGGTTTACATCCTCGCCGAGGCGATCGAGCGGGCAGGAAGCCTCGACCCGGACGCCATCGTGGCGGAGATCAAGAAAACCGACAGGATGAGCATCATGGGGCGGATCAAGTTTGATGACGGCCACCAGGCGATCTTCGGGATGGACCCGAAAGAGGCTGCGGTAGCGTGCGTTTTCCAGTGGACCGACAAGGGAGAGCGGGTCAATGTTTTTCCCGAATCCCTGGCAGATGCGAAGATCCAGCTCCCCGCGGGTTTGAAGTCGGCGAAATAGGAGCGTACCCCCTCTCCCCTGAGGGCTGGGGTGAGGGGGGAACACTTTTCTTGGCAAGCATTCGGTGTGTTGGCCTTTAACCCTGAGCGGGCAGAGGATATTGAGGCGTGTTCTTAGGCACCGTCGTCTATGCGGTCATTAACAGCGTCATCCTGATCATGATGTGCATAGGCTTTAACCTGACCTTTGGCATCAGCGGGGTGTCCAATTTCGCCTACGGAGCTCTCTACATCCTGGCAGCCTTCGTGACGTGGATTTTCCTTTTTCTGGTGGGGCTGCCTTATTTCCTCTCCGCGACCCTGTCCATCCTCTTCACCGCTCTCGTCGGCGCCGCCATGTACCGCCTGGTGCTCATGCGCGTTCGCGGCCAGGTGCTTTCAGAAGTGATCGCCACCTTCGGCATCGGGCTGGCCATCCTGGAACTCTTCCGTTATCTCGGCTTCGTGGGGATCGAGTACAGCCTGCCGGTCTTCATCGACGAGAGTTTCATGATCGGCGGGGTGTACGTGGACATGCAAAGAATCCTGATCGTTCTTTTCGCCATCGTCCTGGTCCTTCTGCTGTGGCTTTTCATTCACCACACCTCCGTGGGGCTCGCCTTCAGAGGGATCGCGCAGGACGAGCGGACGGCCCTCACCTTTGGGATGGACTCGGACTGGATTGCCACGCTTAGCGTTTCCATGGGCGCGGGGCTTGCGGCCATCGCAGCGACGGTCATCGTCCCCCTGGGCACGATTTCCGTGAGCCAGGGGTATGATGTGCTCCTGAACGCCCTGGCCGTCTCGATCATCGGAGGCCTCGGCAGCACGGGCGGGGTGATCGTGGCGAGCCTGGTGATCGGTTTCGCCCAGCGGTTCACGGATACCTACATCGGGTCCCACTGGACGATGATCGTGAGCCTCGTGGCGATTCTCCTCGTCCTCGTCATCAAGCCGTCCGGGCTTTACGGCAAGCAAAAGGAGCTGGAAGAGAGGATCTGAGAGGGGGGAGAGAGAAGGCAAAAGCGTTTCCCCCTTTGTAAAGGGGGACAGAAGGGGGATTTTGAGAAGGAGTGTTTTGAAGAAGCGGAAAGAAAGAATCGATCGTGGCATCAAGGTTCGGGCTGAGGACATTTTCGCCCTCTGCTCCTGGAGGGAGATGGTTTATCTCTCCGCGCCCCGACTCCTTCCGATCATCGGTTTCATCCTTCTGCCGATGGTGCTCGAGATCTACTGGCAGAGGGTGCTCGTATCCGTCGCCGTTTTCGCCCTCCTCGCGATCAGCTGGGACATTCTCGCCCAGAGCGGCATGGTGTCTCTCGGCCAGGCTCTCTTTTTCGGGATGGGTGCTTATTGCTCCGGCGTTCTCCATCATTACTTCGGGTTTTCTCCCTTTGTGAGCATACCGATCGCGGCCCTGATGGGAGGAGCGATCAGCACGATTCTCCTGCTGCCTGTCTTGAGGCTCCGCGGCGTTTATTTCGCCATGGTCACCCTGATCATCCCCCTGATGATCGAACGGATCATCGAAGCGACCAAGATTTTCGGCGGCACCGAGGGGTTAAGCGGTCTCGCGCCCCTGCCTTCCAAGTGGATCGAGCTTTACGTGCTCCTGGCAGCCCTCCTCGGCGCCCTGTTCGGCTTCAGGCGCCTCATGACTTCCGACTACGGCCTGGTCCTGAAGGGCATCAGGGATAACGACCGGTCCGTGATGAACGCGGGGATCAATATTTACTGGTATAAAACCCAGGCCCTTTTCATCGCCAGCTCGGTCGGGGCATTCAGCGGCGCCATGATGACCCATGTCTACCAGTTCGTGGGGATGCCGGTTTTTGCCCTCGACTATTCCATCCTCCCGATCGCCGCGGCCGTGGTGGGTGGGCCCGGGTCTCTGGCAGGGGCTACCCTCGGGGCGTTTATTCTTGTGCCCCTCTCCGAGGTGCTGCGCGCCCTGGGTGGTCTGAGGATCGTTTTCTACGGCATGTTCCTGGTCATCTTCATCGTGGCTCTTCCGGAAGGGATCTTTCACTTCGTCAGCCGAAAGTACCACCAGTTCGAGCGCTGGGTGGAGGTGGAAAAATGAATGACCGCCCTCTGCTGGAAGTCCGCGACATCCTGAAAACTTTCGGCGGCGTCCACGCGGTGAGCCGGTTGAGTTTCACCCTGGAAAAAGGCGACCTCCTGGGGATCATCGGCCCCAACGGCTCGGGCAAGACGACGACGGTCAACCTGATCACGGGGTTCGTCAAGGCGACGGGCGGCAAAGTTCTCTACAAGGGCGAGGACATCACGAACTGGACACCCTACAAAATCGTTCGCCTGGGAATCGCCAGGACCTTCCAGATGGTGAAGCCCTTTTACCAGCTTCCCGCGTACAAGAACATGATCGTCCCCCTCTATTCTCCAAGGGTGAAGCAACTCGCCGGCGGGAAGTACGGGGACCGCAATGCGGTCGCCCTGGATCTGCTGGAAGAGGTGGGTTTTGAGAGGGATGCCCAGGTCGCCTACAAGGTGGCCAGTGCCCTTCCGCAGGGCTACCTGAAGCGCCTTGAGCTGGCAAAAGCGATCGCCCTCCAACCGGAGCTGATGATCCTCGACGAGCTTTTCTCCGGCTTGAGCCTTGCGGAAGTGGCGAGCATCGTCCCGATCATCGAAAAACTGCTTCAGGAAGGAAAAACCATCATCATGATCGAGCACCGGTTGAAAGAACTCTTCAGGATAGCCAACCGGGTGATCGTTCTCAACTACGGCAGGAAGATTGCGGAAGGGTCTGCCAAGGAAGTGATGGAAAGCGACGAGGTCAAGAAAGCGTACCTCGGCTCGGAGGAGTGAAGAGAATATGGGGACACAGATGAACACAGCAACTTTTTTAACTTCTGAATATCTGTGTAAATCAGTGTTCATCTGTGTTTCATTACGTGGACCTGACGATGCTTGATGTGCAAAACCTCATGGTTTTTTTTGAGAACGCCCTTGCCCTGAACGACTTCTCGATGAGGGTCGGAGAAGGGGAGATCGTGGGCGTCATCGGGTCCAACAGCGCGGGCAAAACCACGCTGATGAACACCCTTTCCGGCCTGATCATTGACATGACGATCAAGGAGAGGAGGAAGGGGGGAGAACGGATCACGATTTACGGCAAGATCCTGTTCAGAGGGGAAGACATCACTGAGACCAAGCCGAGTGACCGGGTGAGAAAGGGAATCGTTCTTTCAAGGGAAAGGCACCCTGTTTTTCCTGAAAGCAGCGTCGCGGAAAACCTGAAGATCGCCGGATACTTGAGAACCAAAGCTCAAGTGCGGGAAAAGGTTTCCCAGGTCTTCGGGCTCTTCCCGGCCCTGACCCACCTCAAATCCCGGAAGGCGGGGTTCCTGAGCGGCGGAGAGCAGCAAATGCTCGCCATAGGGATGGCCCTTGTCGCGCAGCCTCAACTCCTCCTGCTGGATGAGCCGCTCCTGGGCCTGAGCCCCATGATGCAGAAGACCCTGGTCGGCGCGATCAAACGCCTCAAGGAATCATCAGGGATCACGGTTCTTCTCACGGAGCAGTTCGCCAGGCCGGTACTCCCCATGATTGACCGGGGGTACGTCATAGAGAACGGGATGCTCACCCTGTCAGGCACAGGGAAGGAGCTGATGGATAACCCGGAGATCAAGGCGGCTTATTTCGGGGTCTGAGAAGACGACTCTCGCAGAGCTCACAGAGTTTTGTGGCTTAAAGCACGAGTGGATGAAAAATGACGCAGAATGCAACATACAACATCTACGCGGCGTTTGAAGCCACCGCCGAGAGGCGAGGGCATCACCCGGCCGTTATCTATCTCGGCACGACATACTCCTACGCCAGGGTCAAGGAGCTGGCGGAGAGGTTCGCGGCCGGCCTTGTCGGCCTCGGCGTAGCCCAGGGTGAGAGGGTAGTCCTGTATATCCCGAACACCGTTCAATGGGTGGTGGCGTGGCTCGGCATCCAGCGGGCCGGGGCGGTGGGGGTGCCCATCACGCCCATCTACACGCCCCATGACCTGCGGTATATCGCCAACGACAGCGACGCGGAGACGATCGTCTGCGCGGATACGAACTTCGGTTATGTCAAGCGGGTCCTGCCTGAAACCAAGGTCAAAAGGGTTATCGTCACCCGGATGGCAGATCTCCTTCCCTGGTGGAAGCGGTATTTCGGGACCCTCTTCGATGTGATCCCGAAAGGCAAGATAGCCGTGGAGGGGAACACCTACGCTCTCAGGGACCTCCTGTCCAGGTACAGGGGGGATGCCAAGAAACTGCCCGAACTGAGCTCCCAAGGGCGTGCCAGGGCCGAAATACTCTACACCGGGGGTACAACGAAATTCCCAAAAGGTGTTCCTTACACCCACGACCTTTTCCTCGTCTCCATGGCTGAACAGATCACCGTGAGCGAGCCCCTCGTCCCGCCGGAAGAAAACATCATCTTCGGGAATGCCCCCCTTTTCCACATCCTGGGCCAGACGTGCAGCCTCGCCACGTTGTTCGTCGGGGGGACCCTGATGCTCCAGCCGAAAGTCAACATCGACGCCACTTTCGAGGGCATCGAGCGTTTCAGAGCCACCACCATGATCGGCGTACCGACCCTGTACCGGATGATGCTCGACCATGACCGGGTCGACCACTATGACCTCAGTTCGGTCGTCTACTGGTATAGCGCAGGAGACGTTCTGCCCGTAGAGGTCGGAAAGCGCTGGCAGGAGAAATTCGGCAAATTCATCTACCAGGGCTACGGCGCCACGGAGACCTGCGGCGGGGTGGCCATGTGCCCCGTGAACGTCGAAAACCCACCCAGGAGCGTAGGCCGGGTGGTGCCGAGCAAGAGGATCAAACTCGTGGACCCCAGGACCCTCGAGCCTGTGAAGCCGGGAGAGCCCGGAGAGCTCCTGGTCCATTCCGACTTCATGGTGACGAGCTACTTGAATAAACCTGAAGAAACTGCCGAATCTTTTGTTGAAATAGAAGACAGGAAGTGGTACCGTACCGCGGATGTGATGTCCCTGGATGAAGAGGGAAATCTCTATTTCATCGACCGCACCGTGGATACGATCAAGCACAAGGGTTACAGGGTATCCGCCTCGGAGATCGAAGCGGTCCTGCAAGAGCACCCGGCAGTGGTCGGTTCCTGTGTCGTCGGCGTGCCGGATGAAAAGGTGGGGGAGAGGATCAAGGCCTACGTGGTCCTGAAAGCGGACATCAAAGGGATCACAGGGTATGACCTCATCAAATGGTGCCGCAAACAGCTCGTCTCCTACAAGGTGCCCCAGTACATCGAGTTCAGGGACATGCTTCCCAAATCAAAGGTCGGCAAGCTCCTGCGCCGCGAAATCCGCGACGAAGAGAAGAGGAGGGCCGAATCGTAAACGCCATTCTATCCACCGTACCGCTCGTTCCGGGCCTGACCATGCCCTGGTATTCCGCAAGCTGCCCGCGCCCCTTTAAAAGCACAAAGGCGCTTTTGGACCTGATAGCCGCGCTTCAATCTTGAACGTACCTTTGTAACCAAGCAACTCCGGAATTCATCGGCTCCGGCTCGCCTGAGGCAAACAGACGATGCCGGTGCATTCAAGAAAGGAGGGCTGATCCATGAGAAGAGGCTTTCTCGCTCTTGTGGCGGTGTTGTTTATCCTGGCATCAGAATTCTCCGCCATGGGCGGAGGGAAGGAAATCGCCTTCTGGACGACCGAGGTCGAGAAGGACAGGATCGCGATTCAGAAGGAAATCGCCGCCGATTTTATGCAAAAGACAGGGATAGGGGTCCGGGTCGTCCCGGTGGAAGAAAACCTTCTGGCCGAACGGGTGACCGCGGCGTATGCGGCGAGGTCTCTGCCGGATGTCATTTTCCACCCCATCGACTTCACGATCGGCTGGGCGGAGGCGGGGATCCTGGATGCCGAGAGTTCAACCCAAACGGTGAACTCCCTCGGGAAGGGAACGTTCGGCTCAGGCCCCCTGAATCTCGCCAGGTTCAAGGAGAGGTATGCGGCGGTGCCGGCCGACGGCTGGGGTCAGATCCTGCTGTACCGGAAGGACCTCTTCGAAAAAGGGAACCTGGATGTTCCGGACCGTTGGGACCGGATCGCGAAGGCTGCCGAAGCCCTTCATAATCCGCCCCTGATCTGGGGGTTCGAAGGGGCCACGGACCCGGGCCAGACCTACACCCAGCAGGTTTTCGAGCACTTCGCCCTTTCCAACGGCGTGAAGCTCACGGACCCATCCGGCAAGGTCAACCTCAACACCCCGGAAATGATCGAAACCCTCGAATTCTACAAGAAGATTTCAAAGTACTCCCCTCCGGGCAACCTCTACTGGCTCCACACGAGAATGGATTATCTTTCCGGCCGGGCCGCGATGATCGTTTGGTCTCCCTTTATCCTGGACGAGCTTTCAGGGCTGCGGCGGGATCAGCCTGTGGTACCGGACATCGCGAAGGGAGAGCCGGGATTCCTGGCCAGGAACACCGGTTTTGTGACCGCGATTCAAGGGCCCAAAGGCAGGGCCCAGTACGGCCAGATCAACTACTTCGGGATCACCAGGGACGCGAACAAGGAATGGGGGAAGCAGTGGGTTGAATTTCTGTTGAATGAAGGGTATCTCAAGTGGCTGGGCATGGCAGCTGAGGGAAAGCTGCCCGTTCGCCGGGGGACGAAAGAGGAGCCGGAAAAGTTCACGAAGGGATGGATGGACCTGGAATTCGGCGTGACCACCCGGGCCAAGATCTCCCGTTTTTATGGGACGGACGTGGTCAAGACGATCATGGCCGGCGTGGAATCCTTCGACCGGTGGGGATTTTCAGAAGGGAAAGGCGCCCTGGTGTCGAAGATCTACGGAACCAAAGTGGTTCCCGAAATCCTCAAGAAATTCCTCGACGCTGAGATCAGCGCCCAGGAGGCGGCCAAACGGCTGGATGACCGGGTGAGGGAGCTGCAATAAGAGGCATGAACGATCGCTCCGGGAGCCTTCTTGACAGAGAGAGCAACCTTGCGTTCTGGATGCTGGTGCCGACCTTCACGGTCGTAGCGGCGTTCGTGATCTTTCCGGTGATCTGGAACCTCTGGTTGAGCTTCAAGCCGGTGCTCCTGAAGGACCTTCGGGGCGAATCCCTTTTCGAGTTGAACCTGACCCTCGCGAACTACCGCAAGATCTCAGGGGACCCTGAATTCGGGACCGTGCTCATCACCACCCTGGTTTACACGTTGGGGGGAAGCCTTCTGTCCATCTTTCTCGGCCTGATCGCCGCCTTGCTGGTCCACGGAGAATTCCCCGGCCGGGGGCTGGTACGGGGGCTCTTCATCTCGCCCTACATCGCGCCCGTCGTGGCGGTCACCTTCACCTGGGGCTTCATCCTGGACCCGCAACTGGGGGTCGTCAACTGGGCGGGAGTAGAGAAGGGGCTGATCAGCCAACCCATTCCCTTTTTTTCGAAAAGGTGGATGGAAGTCAGCTTCCTCGGCATCACCTGGGATCTGCCCCTGGCTCTGATTTCGGTGATTCTCTTCGAGGGATGGCGCTACTTCCCCTTCGCTTTTCTTTTTATCCTGGCCAGGCTTCAGAACATCCCGGAAGAGCTTTATCACGCCGCTTCCGTGGATGGGGCGAGCCCCTTGCAGAGATTCTTCCACATCACCCTGCCTCAATTGGCCACC
>JAGUZM010000125.1 GCA_020060805.1 Deltaproteobacteria bacterium
CAGCACCGCCCTCGCAACCTTTGACAGCCTGGAGGATGCCGGTCATGCGGTGATCGAGATCATGCACAGCGGGATCCTGCCGAGCGTTCTCGAAATCCTGGGAAGAGAAACCCTTGTGGCAATCAACAGGAACACGGATTTGAACCTTCCTGAGGTGGATGCGATGCTCCTTGCAGAGACCGACGGCTACACCCTGGAGGAGACCCAATACCAGATGAAAAAGGTCCTGGATGTTTTCAGGAAGAACCATGCCAAGGATGTGAAAGAGGCGACGTCCCAGGCTGAGGCGATCGAACTGTGGAAGGCGAGGAAGTCCGCCTATGCCGTTCTGGCGAGAATCATGACCCATTTTGTTCTCGAGGACGTGACGGTTCCCATGGGCAAGGTGGCGGAGATGCTCCGGGGTGTCCATGATATCGCCCGCAAATACAACCTCCAGATCGCCACCTTCGGCCATGCGGGAGATGGGAATCTCCATCCCCAGATCCTGTATGACGGGTATGACCCGGATCAGGTCAAGCGGATGGAAGCGGCGAGCGCGGAACTCTTCAAACTGGCCGTCAGCCTGGAAGGAACACTCACGGGCGAACACGGCATAGGCCTGTCGAAAGCCCCTTTCATGACCCTGGAGCATGATCCCGTGGCTATGGATGTGATGCGCTCTTTGAAGAAGCTCTTTGATCCGAACAATATCCTGAACCCGGGCAAAATGGCCCTGGAGGGATGAAGAAATACCTGGAGGCAAAAAAAGCCAAAGCACCATCACGAAACCACGAAAGGACGAAAACAAGAAAAAGAGGGGATCCTGGGGCAGTCCACAAAGGCTGGCGAAAATAAGCGGGGATTGGGCAGAATGAAAATGGTGAAATGTTCAATGTCCAATGATCAATGCTCAATGTTCAATAACCTGGGGTAGTCGGATGGAAGCCAAGTACGATTTTGAAAGAAAATACCGGGAACAGATCCTGCAGTGCTCCCGTTGCGGTTTCTGCCAGGCGGTCTGCCCGGTGTACGGGGTGACGCTGCGGCCTTCGTACAACGCAAGGGGGAAAATGCTTCTCCTAAAAGAGGTGATGGACGGAAAAATAGACCTCTGCGACGAGCTGATCGAGAGCCTGTTCCAGTGTACGACCTGCGCGAGCTGCACGGAGAACTGCCCCTCGGGGGTAAAAGTCCCGGAGATCATCAAGCAGGCCCGAAAGGATATGGTCCACATCGGGTCGTGTCATCCTGCCTTCAAAGGCATGCATGAGGTGCTCGAGAAGAACACGAACATCTATGCCGAGGATGAACCGCCGGATTTTGACAGGGAAAGAAACAAGAAGGCGGATTACGTTTACTTCATCGGGTGCGTGGGCGCGTATCGTGAGGACGAGTCCACGGAGTCCACCCTGGATCTCCTGGACAAGCTCGGCGTGAACTACACCCTTATCGACGAGGTTTGCTGCAGCGGCGTGCTTGAGGATGTGGGATACAAGATCAACGACAGGCTGGCGAAACAGAATATCGATCGTATCCTCGCCACAGGAGCCAAGACGGTCATCACCGGATGCCCCTATTGCTTTCGAACCTTCAACAACAAACCCCAGTACGGTGAACTCAGAGAAAAGGGGGTCAAGGTCATCCATCTCTCCCAGCTGGTGAAGGATTTCGACCTGGGGGTGAAGACGGACAAGCGGGTCACTTACCATGATCCTTGCGATCTGGGGCGTCATTGCGGGATCTACGAGGAGCCGCGGAAGACGATTCAGAAGATCGCTCCCGACTTCGTCGAACTGTACCATCACCATGCCAATGCCCTTTGCTGCGGGGCCGGCGGGGGCGTCCGCGGGGCTTTCGCGAAGAACTCACTGGCCATGGCTCGGCGCCGCCTCGAGGAGGTCGAAGAGGTGGGGGCGGAGATCGTGCTGACGGAATGCAATTCCTGTGTCCACAATCTGGCGAATGCGAAACTGCGAAAACAGAAATTCAAGATCTACAACACCACCCAGTTCGTCAATGAGTTGATAGAGGCGAAGAAAGGCTAAAAAGGCTCATCACCATCTTTCGGCTGTCCCCGTTCTGTCATTTAGACCGAAGGGAGAAATCTTGAATGCCCAGCCCTGGCAAGTATTATGTCTATCTTCTGTCGAATTGGAACAACCGTGTTCTTTATGTAGGGATGACGAACAATTTGGAACGGCGTGTGTGTGAACACAAGAATAGACTGATAAAAGGATTTACCGAGAAGTACAATCTAAACAAGCTGGTCTATTTTGAAGAGACGGAAGATGTTATCGCTGCAATCACCAGAGAAAAAGAAATAAAGAAGTGGAGAAGAGAAAAGAAAGATCATTTGGTGAATAGAACGAACGCGGCACGGGAGGATCTGAGCCTTAAGTGGTAAGGATTTCTCACTTCGTTCGAAATGACTTGTAATCCGAGCTGGTTGTGAGACACGATACTGGGATGTCATCTCGAGCGTAGCGAGAAATCCTGATGTTTGCAGACATTGTCGTAGGATCATAACGAAGAAAGCGTAAAGGAGGAAACCCGATGGACGTCCAGGGATACAACATGCCGGATGAGCTCTACTACGAGGAGAACCATTTCTGGGTCAAAGAGGACGGTGATCTGCTTGTCATGGGCATGGATGATTTTGCGCAGAAAATGGCCGGTGAGATCGTCTACGTGCAACTTCCGGAAGAGGGGAAGGCCCTGAGTGTGGGTAAGAAGTTCGCCAAGATAGAGTCCGGCAAGTGGCTCGGAAAGGTTTTTGCACCGGTCAACGGGGAGCTGTCGGCTGTGAATGAGGAGCTGGAGACAAACCCCGGCCTCATCAACGCCGACTGCTACGGAAAGGGGTGGCTTTACAAGATCAAGCCCTCCGACAAGAACGAACTCCAGAACTTGATTCACGGGCCTGATGCCGTGGAGAAATGGGTTCTTGGGGACATCGAAAAATACAAGAAGTAACGAGTGACGAAGGGTGAGCAATAAAGACTACACGGTCAGACAGCTCCTGGAGATGGAGGCATGCACGAACTGCCGATTCTGCGCAGACGTCTGCCCCGCGGTTTCTGCTTCGAAGGAGGGCAAGCTTTCAGCCCCCTACCGGATGAAGGGGCTGAAGCAAATCCTCAAGGGAAGGACAGGCCTTTTTCGAAGGCTTTTGGGGAGGAAGGGGCTCTCGGAAGAGGAATGGAAGGCTTACAGTGACACGGTTTTCCGCTGCACCCTCTGCGGTAACTGCCAGGAAGTGTGTCCTGTAGGAATTCATCTCAAGGATCTGTGGCTTTCCCTGCGGAACGACCTTTTGCATTCCCGGTTTTACCCGGAGAAGATCAACATGATCCGGGACAACCTGGGGGAAAGCCACAATGTCTTTGCCGAGGACAATGAGGAACGGGCCGACTGGGTTGAAGATGTAAAGGATTCGCCCGAGCATGGATTTATCAAGGAGAGGGCCGAGGTCGTTTACTTCACCGGATGCGTGGCCTCCTACTTCCCCCTGGCGCAGAAGATCCCGGTCGCTCTGGCGGAGATCCTGGACAGGAGCAACGTCGATTTTACGCTCCTGGGTGAAGAGGAATGGTGCTGCGGGTTTCCGATGCTGGGTGCGGGCCTGAGGGATATGTTTCTACCTTTCGCCGAACACAACCTCCAGGCCGTCAGGGAGAAGGGCGCGAAGAAGGCTGTTTTTGCATGCCCTTCTTGCTATCAGATGTGGCGTGAGCATTATCCCCGGGGAATCGAGATCGCCCATGCTTCCGAGGTCCTGATGGATTTGGTGAAGCAGAACCGGGTTCCCTTGAAACCCCTGGACATCACCGTCACCTACCATGATCCATGCGATCTCGGGAGGGGGGCCCGCGTGTTCGACGCACCGAGAGACGTGATCCGTTCCATCCCGGGCATCAAGTTCGTGGAGCTCCCTCGGAATCGCGAGAACTGCCAGTGCTGCGGCGGAGGGGGAAACCTCGAGATGATGGATGCCCGGCTATCCTCGGAAATCGCGAAGATGAAGATCGACGAAATTCTCAGCACCGGCGCACAGGCCGTGGTGACCTCCTGCCAGCAGTGTGTCAGAACAATGACCACCTACACAAAAAGAAACAAGATCCCTCTCGAAGTCATGGACATAACGCAACTGGTGCGGAAAGCCCTGAAGAAATAGAGGCACGTGGTCCAGGGCAAAACGTTTTCAAACTTTCTCCCTGCATGCGATGTTGACCTGGAGGGGTGAGGTGTCGGGCTTCACGAGGATTTCCTGGCGGACATCCTTGTAACCGTCCCTCGTGCCGACGATCGTGTACCTGCCTGGCCGAAGGAGCAGTTCCCGCGCGAAGAACCGGCCGAGCTTTCCCACCCTGTACACCGACACTTCCGTGAAATTGTCAGACAGGAGCGTAACCGTGACCTGTTTCTGCGCTTCCCTGACAAGCCCTTTGAGGGTTTCCACCTGGCGGTTCAGGCGCGGGCCTTTCCCTTCGATCCTTTCGGCCCGGGCCAGCAGTTCGATCGCCCTTGCCAAGTAATCGTCGGAGTCGAGGGATTCGGGCTTCTGTAAATAGAACTCCAGGCGCTTGTCGAGGTGCATTCTCTCCAGGGTTCGCTCCCTCCCTTGGGCTGCAAACTGCAGGGCCTGGTCAAGGTTCAATGCGGCGACATAAGCGTCGTACGCTTTTTCCCAAGCCTCTGAGGCCTCGCCTTCCTCCGCTCTCGCTTTCAGTTCGCCGATGCTCTGGAGCCGGACCGCTGCTTCGACCTGGGCAAGGGTTTCCATAACCTCCGGGGCGTCTGGTTTCAATTCTTTTGCTTTGGCCAGCTCCGACCTCGCGAGGGCATAGTTCTTTTCGTGATAAGCGGCCAACCCGCCGGACATGCGGCTGCGAAACTGTTCTTCCTTTGTCCTCCGTTCGCCCCTGACCTGCGAAGAATCTTCCGTTTTTGCCTCCGGCTGGACCGGTTTGGTCGCCCTGGCTTCCATCCCGCCATCGGTTCGGGGAGAGACAGGCGGGGGTCCTTCCTCCCCGGCTTTTTGATTCAGGGAAGGGCTTTGATCTTCCGCCCTTTGCGCCGATTCAGGCCCCCGTGGCGCTTCTGGAAGGGATGCGGATTTTTCTTCAAGGCCTGTTGGTGCCTCGGGTGTCAGAAAATTGAAGAGGAGAGCGCCGGCCGCGATCACGCCCGCCAGGAAAGCGGCCAACAGAACGCCTTTCGAGATGTTTTTCTGCCGATGCTTCCTTTCTGCCCTGCGATTCCATGTGAGCGGTTGAATTCGCTTCGCCGCTGGGGTGTCGAGCGCAACACCTTCGGAGCGGGTGGTCGCAAGGTTGCCGGTATGCCCCGGGGCTACACCGTCTGGTCGGGGTTCACTGTTTTTCCGGCCCTGATCTTCTCTCCCTGGGTTTTCGTTCATCAAAGCCCGTTTCCGCAAAATAGATCTGGCGGAGTAGCTCTCGCCAGTGGTGGTACTGCTCCTCAGCTGACCCGGTCAGCTCGTAGGTTTTGCCTTCGAATTCCATGACCAGGGGTTTCATTTCATTGTCAAAGGATTCACTCAGCTCCTGAATCGCCGCCCGGTGCATTTCAGCCTGGCTGGAGATGTTGATTCCGCTGACCAGGACCTGCCCTCCGATGATGACAATCGTCCCCCCCACCAGCACTGAACTGAAGTCGTTCTGGCTGCCGACAACCGCGCCGAGGGCGATGAGGGCCACCCCGGCAGCGAGGCGTGCGTAGGAGTCGCGCTTCACTTTCGCCATGGCGACCCGCTCCGTGAAGTTCATTTTCCGCCAGTTCTCATAGGGAGGCCACATGCCGTTGTAGAAGTTTTCATAGTAACCGTTCAGGGCATCCACGAACATGTGTTCCCGTTCCCTGATACTCATCAGCCGCTTCATCATGGGATCATCGTCCGCCGGAAGCCGGTTCACCGAAACGATGCCCTTTTTTACCGGGGAGAGGTAATTTTCAAACGCATCGGGGGCGAAGTCTCTGGCGAATTTGAGCCTCGCCACAGTGCGGATGTTCCTGATTTCCTCCGATGTGAGCCTTTCCCTGTGCTCTGCCAGGGCATTGGCAACGGCGTGGTAGAGATCCTGAAAGGGGTCCTTCTGGCCGGGCTGAAGGTTCGCATAACTGGTCTCCGTCGCGTCGGCCCCAAACTTTCGGTGGAACCAGGTTCGGCCGGTAGAATCCCGAGCCTCCACTTCAATAACGAGCCGCTCGCCGTGGGACTTGAGGATCTTCCCCTTGACCACCACGTCCGAGGCGACCGATTCTTTCGGAAGGACACGCACCATCCCCCAATGGCTGCTCCGCTGGAGCGTACTCTTGAGGTGGAAGGGGATAAAGTGCGTCTCGGCTTTGCGAAGCCTGGGGTGGGTTCCCTGCTCCTTCGCTTCCTCTTCGCTCATCTCCACGGTATCGAAAGCGAGGATCCCTACGTCCAGCAACTCCTCCTCAGGGATCTGGGCCTTGGCAAAATGCATCGCCGTGGGAGGAACATTTTCGACATGAAAGGTCGCACATCCGGAAATCAGGATCATGAAAAAGCAGAGGGAACCAATAACCTTGTTCATCGGGGGGCCTCGTTACCGGGAAAGCTCATCGTCTCTTGCTCTTCTTGTATTCCTCGTATTCCTTCCAGAGCTTTTCTTTGAGTTCAGGGTCGGTTTCCTTTTCCGCTGCTTCGCGGAGCTGCCGGGCCACGATGTCGTCATCCTGATCACTGGAATCAGGCCCCCTGCCCGAGAGGCGGGTGGATTCATCGCTGCCGGGTTTGCTGCTTTGGGGGCGGGCTCCGGTGTCCGTCCCGGGTTTCTGAACGCCGGAATTCTTTTCCCCCGATTCCCCGGGTTTCTGGGGTGCCTCCTGGCCCTTCTCCGCCCCTTCAGGCTTTGTCCCTTCTTCCCCCGAAGAATCCTGGTCAGACAAGGCCTCCTCAGCGTCCTTGATCCGTTTGGCCGCGGCAGCCGCCTCCTGGGCAAGGCCCCTCATCTTGAGGGCTGATGCTGTCCTGATCCTATCCATTTCCTTCAGGATCATCTCGTCGAAGGAGGCGAGGGAGTCCTTAAATTGACGGTCCAGGGCCTTGACCCGGTCCCCGCCTTCCTCTTCGGGGATCTTGACTTCCTGTTTCAAATCCGGCTTGCCGGATACGGCCCCGGGTTCGGACGGGCGAGGAGACTCAGCCATGGTATAGGCCTTCTCCATTTTTTCCAGGATTCGCCGGTTTTCATCCCGGATTTCACCGACCCGCTGGAGGTAAATCTCGTAATTCTTGACAAGATCGGGCGATGCCTTTTCCGATGATTTCAATTCCTCCAGCTCAGCGGAGATTTGACGGTACGTCGCCTCGCTGAGCCGGACATTCTCCCGTGCTTTCTCAAGCTTGGCTCGGGCCGACTCCTGGGAACCCTCCACCACGCCGACGATGGCGATCGTCAGCATC
The DNA here is from genome assembly GCA_020060805.1 of Deltaproteobacteria bacterium. GTDB lineage: Bacteria > Desulfobacterota > DSM-4660 > Desulfatiglandales > HGW-15 > JAHECH01. Next base: position 7,439 of record JAGUZM010000125.1, read on the forward strand.
AGAATTGAGGTTAGGAAGGCGTGCCGAAATCTGTCCATTCTTTTTCCCAAAGCCCAGGAAGCCAGGGGTATTCGAGTGCCTGCTAAAACGATGGTGAAACTCCCCGCGTGCCCCCAACCTCCGCCGTTATTCTACTGCGAGGAGAGGCCAGCGGCACATTTGAGGGACGGTGAACGAGGAGATGGATAAAATTACGGGTTTACGCTCCAGGTGTCAAGTTGGCCGCCGCCCCAAATCGGGTCGTCTCCCAAGCATGGAGTCGAATTTGTCCATTGGGGCTGTGTCGGCTGTCCGGAAATTGGGCGTCAGGGGCTGCTTCAAGGTCATGCTGAAAAAACTTGATTTTTTTGAAAAACAGGTTATGATGTAAGCGTTACATGATGGCTTGCATTGGCTTGCAAGCCGGTTTCGTTCTGAAGGTGAGATCCATTTATCGAGAGTGGCAACCTGAAGATGGAACACATGAAATTTTATCAGGAAGGAGGTTGCCACTATGGCCAATGGAATCGTAAAGTGGTTTAATGACCGCAAAGGCTACGGTTTCATTCAGCGAGAAGACGGTACGGATGTATTTGTACATCACACTGGAATCGACGGCGCCGGCTTCAAGTCTCTTCGCGAAGGCGATCGAGTCGCTTTCGAAGTGGAGCAAGGCAAAAAGGGCCCCGCTGCAGTGAAAGTCACAGTCATTTAGTGAAGTAAACCAAAACGCAAAGAGGGCGTCCCATTCATTCACGGGGGATGCCCTCTTTTTTTTCCATTGCCTCATAGGGATCGCTTTGCCAAGAACCATCCCTGATATCGCTGTCTCAGGCACGAAACATGGGACATTCTCCGTCCTGGGGGAAGGAGGCCGGTGATGAAGCTTCGTTGGCTCAAAACCATTGCCCTGACTGCCATGATCATTTGCGCTGCGCCCGTGATGGGGCACGGCCATTCAGAAAAAGGGCTTCAACACAAGTTCAAACCTTCAGGGGAGGCGGGGAGTCTGATTCTGGAAGAGATCAACAGCTCCTGTGAAGGCACTTTTCAAAAAAAGGTGAACGAATAGGGATTACCGAATCCGGTCGCGCAAAGTTTTGGGGGATTCCTTGCCGGCCTCGGTGAAGCCCGCAAGGCGGGCGGAAGGAAGTTCACTGCCAGACCTTACTTGGGTGGGCGAAAGGATGATGCCCTCAGAGGACGACGATGTTCCCGGCGGAAATCTGCTTCCCTTTCTGGGCAAAGGAATTGTCGAAGGTTGCGAATTCCTCGGCTTCCCGGCTCGAAGCGAGATGGAGGGCATCCCCAAAGTCAACCCCGTAGCCGTACCATGAGATCGCCAGGGCAACGGCCGGGAGGTCTTCAAACTTTGCGTTCCAGAGGCCGAGCAGTTTCTGGAACCCTTTCATGATGCGGGTCTTGTCAATCCCGTAGGCGTATCTCAACACCCACTCGGTCTCGAGCATGACGGTCTTGGGGATGTATATGTCGGCGCTTTCCATGAGTTCCGCGGCGCGCTGCGCCTGAACCGGATCTGCATTGGTAAGCACCTGGACCAAAACGTCGGTGTCTATGGCGATCATAGGTTTTTCTTCACCCCCTTTGCGATGGCCGTTTCCGTATCCTTGAGGGATTTCTTAGGACCTTTGTACTTGAGGCAGCCCAACACATCGTTGATCTTGGTGGTCTTGAAAGGCTTTATGGGCTTCAACTTGATTCCGTCATCCGTTTCCTCCACGACAAATTCCAATCCAGGCTCCCATCCGTGAGCGGTGCGGACTCTCTTCGGTATGACGACTTGCCCTTTTTCGGACAGGCGGGTGATATCCATCGGCTTCCCCTCCCGGTAAGACTAAAGTAAGACAATTGTATCCGAGGGACTGTCCCCCTGCAACAGTATTTTATTCCCTCCGCCATGAAGAAGGCCACTTGAATCCTACAGAATCATCGGATATGATGCCGAAAAACTTTGCCCAGGAGGTTGATTTTCATGTCCCAGAAAGTGCTCATTGCCACGGAAAAACCCTTTGCTGAGTCAGCAAGGGATAGCATGGTGAAGATGTTGGAAGGAGCGGGCCTTAAGCCTGTGGTGCTGGAAAGATACAAGGACCCGAAAGACCTCCTCTCAGCCGTTGCCGATGTGGGGGCGATCATCGTTCGGAGTGACAAGGTGGACAAAGCGGTTCTTGAAGCGGGAAAAATGCTCAAGCTCGTGGTTCGCGCGGGCGCCGGGTATGACAACGTGGATTGCGCCGAGGCCAAGGCCCGCAGGGTCATCGTGGAGAACACACCCGGCCAGAACGCGAATGCGGTAGCGGAACTCACCATGGGTTTGATGATCATGATTGCCAGGGGGAAGTACAGCGGCAAGTCCGGCACGGAACTGAAGGGGAAGAAGCTCGGGGTTCACGCCTTGGGTAACATCGGCAAGATCGTCGCCTCTCTGGGAAGGGCCTTCGGCATGGAAGTCTGCGCCTTCGATCCTTTCGTGGATCAGTGCGTGTTCGATGACTGCTGCGTGGGATGCATCACAAAGCTTGAAGATCTCTATTCCACCTGTGATTACGTTTCAGTCCACATCCCGGCAAATCCCGAAACAGTCAAATCCATCAACTACCAGCTCATCTCAAAGATGAAGAAGAACGCAACCCTTGTCAACACGGCGAGGGCGGAAATCATCAACGAAGAGGAGTTGCTCAAGATCATGGAGGATAGGCCCGACATCAAGTATGCCTCTGACATCGCTCCCAAGAATGCCGGCGCTTTTGCTGAGAAATTCCCTGATCGGGTGTTCTTCACCCCAAAAAAGATGGGAGCCCAGACAGCTGAAGCCAACACCAACGCCGGGATTGCGGCGACGGAGCAAATCATCGCTTACTTGAGGGAAGGCAAAGTACTGAATCAGGTCAATCCGTAGCCCCTTGATCCCGTTTTTTGACATCGCACAGGAGCGCTTTGTAAACCGGGAAGCCTGAAATGGGATCCCGGTTTTCGAAGTCGGTGACGTAATTGGCGTTGGCGTCTCTCCATTCCTCAGCCTGGATGGGACTTCCTCCGCCTACGTTCAACTCCACCTGTCCCGTCATCACGTCATCGGTCACCCTGGCGCGGACTCCGACTTTTCCACGGAGGGTCTCCACCCATACCTTTTCCCCATCCGATATCCCCCTTGCCCCTGCATCCACCGGGTTGATCAGGACCTGCGGCTTGGGCTGAAGCTTCAGGAGCCCCGGAATGTTCAAATGCTGGGAGCGAAATGCTGATTGGAGCCTGGCCCCGGTATTCAGTACCAGAGGGTATTGCCTGTAGAGGTCCGGGCTGCCGAGTGGCCCTTCCACGGGCTCGACGTACACGGGTAGCCCGTCATACCCGTATTTCTCCAGCATGCTCGACACCAATTCGACCTTTCCCGAAGGGGTGTTGAACCCGGGTTTTCCGTCCGAACGGAGAAGCCCCTCCGCATACTTGCGGTACTTGAGCTCACCCGCATCGTACCTGATTCCCTCGGGATGGGCTTTGAGATCCTCCAAGGACACCGGTCCATCCTTGAAAAGGAATCTCACCCGTTCTTCTTCATCAGAGGGGAACAGGTTCCCATACCCCAGCTTTTTGGCCAGGTCGGTCAGAAACGTGAAGCCGGACCTGGCCTCGCCCAAGGGCTCGATAACCCTTTGCCTCAACTGGACATACCCTCCGGGATACCGCTGGTAGCCGATATTCTCGAAATTGGTGGTCCCGGGGAGGACGATATCAGCGTACATCCCATCCCCTGTCATGAACCGGTCAAAAACCACCATAAAATCGAGATTTCGGAAACACTGTTTCCAGAGGTCCGGGTCGGGCAAACTGGTCAGAAGCGATGCGCCCAGAACCAGGAGGGCCTTCACCGGATAGGGGTCGCCCTTCAGGATCGCCCTGGGCGCCTCCATTAACTGGGCGGACTTGAGCATATCGCAGAAGAGGGGATATTTGTCAGCGCCTATCGGCTTCACACCCTTGGGCGGGTCCAGGCTGACCCGGGGGAACCGCACCGGGCTGCGGGGCCTGAACACGAGTCCTCCGGGAACGTCCAGGTTGCCCGTTATTGCCCAGAGACCCAGCACGGCTCGTATGTTTTGAACCCCGCTGTTGGTGTACTCAAGCCCCGTATACATGGCCAGGGAGGCTCCCTTTGCTGAAGCTATCTCCCGGGCCAGTTTTGAAATGGTTTCCTTGGGCACCCGGGTGATCGATTCGGCCACATCCGGAGGAAAGTTCTGTACGTACCGTCGCAGCTCTTCGAACCCCACCGTCCAGTCCCGCACAAACGCCTTGTCGTAGAGGTCCTCGTTGACGATGACATGCATCATGCTCAGAGCGAGTGCCCCGTCCGTACCCGAACGCACGCCAACCCACTGGTCTGCCATCTTGGCTGTGTCCGATCGCATGTGATCGATAACGATCATCCTGGCGCCTCGTTTCTTGGAGGCGAGAATTTTTCTCACCCTGTCGGGCGGTGAGTCCGTGGGCGGGTTGGCCCCCCATATGACGACCAGGTCCGAGTTGGCGAAGTCCGAGTAGGTTGATTGCATATCCGCACCGAAGGTCGACAGGGAAGCAAAGACGCCATAAGACACGTAGCAAACCGATGAACAACCTGTGCCGTTGGGCGAACCAAAAGGAAAAAGGAAACCCGATATTCCCTGTACGGCCAGGCCGCGGGGGTTGAAAAGATCGGGCAGGTTATTGTCAAAGCTTCCCCTGCCGAAATAGGTCATCACGGCCTCGGCGCCGTACTGTTCCTTAATCTTCTGAAACGCGTCTGCGACCTGGCCCAGGGCGTCATCCCAAGTGGTGCGCTCAAACCTGCCCTCCCCCCTCTCGCCGACCCTGCGCAGGGGATACTTCAGACGGTCTTTCGAGTAGACGATCTCCTTGGCGTGAAGGCCACGAACGCACACCACGCCCACGGGGTGGCCCTTGATGGGAGAAATTTTCTCGATCCTGCCCTCGACCAGATCGATTTTTACTCCGCACCCTCCGGGGCATATGCCGCATATGCTTGTCACCGTTTCTTTTTTGCGTCGGCCGGGCTTCTGGACCATTGAACTGACCCCCCCCATCGAAGGAATGGATGATAGATACTAGGAAGGCTGCAAGGGATCAAGTGAATTCAGCCTGGAAGCCCACCGAGCCACGGGGGAGGACTGTTTCGGCCGGAAACCTGTAGCGCTCTTGATATGGGAGTGAAGCCAATCTGAAGTGGAGGGGAGAAATAGTGAATTGGCAGCCCCTTTTTAAGGGGACTCCTTCAGCAGGGTACCTGGGTTTTGGAGTTCAGGTCCTCGTTCCTTGGAAAAAGAAGTCAATGTATTGATGTAATGCGTTGAGGACTAAGGGTGATTCATTCCAGTATCGGTTGACGACCCAGAGCACGGATCCTAAGCCCGTGAAATAGTGCGGGTTGTAGTTCCCGTTGTATTGATCAACCACGCCTTTGACCAGGTAGCGACCCAAACGGGTTCGTCCCTCTTGGGAAGCTAGCAATCCGGCCAATGAGGCTGCGACAGATTTGGCATCCAGCTCGGAAAACATCTCATAGAAGCGGGCATAATCCGAGGGTGGATCGATTCCCGGGGAATCCAGTTCGACCGGTCGCACCTCCTTGTCTCCCATGAACGCATCCCATGAACCGATCAGGTGACCCAACTCCTCGGCTTTGAAGAACCGCCGCGCGCCCTCTATGGCGTAAATGGTGATGGTGTGGTGCAGGTTGATGATACCTTGCCCGCTCGTGGCCCGCAGCAGGCTCGAGCGAGAGGGTTCACTCGGAGGGGATGGTTCCTGCAGAACCGGCGTTTTATGGAACCGCCCCTTGCAGAAGTAGTCCGCAAGGGTCGCGATCGCCGGCCACGAATCTTGATCCGCACGCTCCAGCATCTCCCTGAGGATGAAAGCGGTGCAGGAGATCGAATGACCCAGGGAATGGGGCAAATACCCGCTGCCGAGGAGCAAGAGCCTGCGGCAGAATTCTTCTCCCCCTTTCTGTGAGTGAAAGGCAGACATCAAATCAGCAGTCTTTTGCGTGTCCTGTTCCTGGATGGCGGATTCGATGTCCGCAAATGGGACGGAGGTTCTCGTGGAACCGGGCTTCGGTACGGTCCTGAGCTTAGGTCTCCTGGCGTACTCGATCACTTCTACACGGACGAGTTCCGGAACTTCTTCTTCCCTGAGGAGAGGCTGAAGCTCACGGCTGATGGCATACATTTTGGGCAGGTGCGGATTGATGAAGGGCGGGTTCAGCACCCGCTGCACCACCGGATACAGGGAGAGGTGTATTTCCCGAGCCCGGGCTCCCCTGCCCAATTCCTTCCGGAACTGGTCGGATGCCCGGTCAGGGTCTGATGCCTCTATGGCTTGCAGCAGAGAATACTCTTTCATGTAACCATCCGCCTTAATTGATAAAATACGGCGTCGAGGCATGGCTGTCAAGGGATGGGGGAGGTCATGGACGCCAAGGACCGTTTGCCCATGGATGACCGGCCGGGTAATGAGGGAATTGAATTGCCATCGTCAATGATTAAGAAAATCTAAGAAAGGAAGGTGAGGAACATGGCTAGAATAGCGGTCCTGATAGGGGATTTGTTTGAAGACGCGGAATACACGGAGCCTGCAAAAGCGTTCAGAAAAGCCGGGCATGAGATAGTCCATGTGGGGCTGAAAAAGAACAGAACCGTCAAAGGCAAGAAAAAGGGCACCCCGGTCAAGATAGGGCTGTTTTGTCTTCGCCGGCCGGTATGGAAGAATAAAAGGCCAGGCATTCCCTTTCACGGCCGCGGACAACACGGCGACCTTTGAGGGCGCCATGCAACTCGGTGACGACGGTGTGCTGGTTTTCATGCCCGTCTCTTTCATAATAAATGACCACCCAATCCCTGGTTTTATTCAGTTGATGGGCCCGGGCGGTATTTGAAAAAAGGGCGGTGAACTGCCAACCTTCCCTCTCCGTGTGAAGCACCGGAAGCCAGGCTTTCCCCTCAGGGTTGAACCGCCGGGGAGCGATGGTCCTGAGCTTTCCAAGAGAGGCCTTCCGCCGGTATTCATC
>JAGUZM010000425.1 GCA_020060805.1 Deltaproteobacteria bacterium
AGCGCCTGATGTGCTGCATCATCGCGGTGGCCATCGCGGAAAGGCTGCTGGACATGACCACAACGTTTTGCGCGGAGAAGACGGACTTCGGCAAACCCGTCTTGAAGTGCCCCCACAGCCGGTTCAACATCGTCGAGACGGCAACGGATTTGAAGCTGGGCAGGACCTTCCTGGACAAGATGATCGCAGACCACATGGAAGGCAAAAGCATCGTGGTGGATGTGTCCCTGGCCAAAGCCTGGATGACGGAGATGGCGATGCGCGTGGCTGACCGGTGCATGGACCTGCAGGGCCCGTGCGGGTGTAGCGAAGCGTATCCCATGGCAAGGGCGTGGCGGGATACCCGGGTGCTCTCCATTTTTGCAGGGACGAACGAGATTATGAGAGGGATCGCGGCCAAGTTCATGGGCCTTTAGTTGTCACTAAACCCTCCACTTCTGGTGGAGGACCGGGAGAGGTTCGACCGATCCCGGGTAAAAGGGATTGTGCAAAATCCGAATGCTAAATATCGAAACTCGAAATTCACCCGCCCAAGGCGGGCAAGAATCCAAAATCCGAATTTTGAAATGACCGAAATCCAACAATCCTGTCATCAGAACTGGTTGTATTTGTTTTGACATTGAAATTTTTGTCATTTGAATTTGTTTAGGTTTTCGTGCTTCGGATTTCGGATTTGTTCGCTCCCTTAACCCTTTCTTGCAGAGGAGGTTCGTATGTCGCCCAAGGTCTGGCACAAGCACAAGTGGCCTGAAGGAGTCCCCCATCAAATCACGGGCTATGAAAAGCCCCTCCACAGCATCCTTGACGAGTCGGCGGCCAAATACCCGAACGCAACGTATTCGATTTTCGCAGACGCGACCCGCACTTTCGCACAGGTCAAGGACACTGCGGACAGGGTTGCCAACTTTCTCGTTTCGAGGGGTATCAAGCAAGGGGACCGCGTGGCCGTATTCCTTCCCAACATCCCTCACTACCCGGAGATCTTCTTCGGCATTCTCAAGGCAGGGGGCATCTGCGTCACCTGCAATCCTCTGTACAAGGTCCCGGAGCTCCATTTCCAGCTCAAGGACTGCGGTGCCAAGGCTGTCTTTGTGATGGATCACCCCGCCTTCTATCCCACGGCCGTCCAGGCCTTGAAAGGCTCTGAAGTGGAGACGGTCACGGTCTGCAACATCAAATCATACCTGCCCAAGGTGAAAGGGTTCCTGGGTTCCCTTCTCGGAAAAATCCCCAAGGCGGAGAGCCACGAAGCCGGTCATTTCATGTTCGACGACGTCGTCAGGAGGGCCCGGCCGGAGGTGCCTGCCCTCAAAATCAACCCCCTCACTGACGGGGCGTTCATCCTGTACACAGGAGGAACGACGGGAGTGCCCAAGGGCGCTTGCCTCAGCCATGCCAACATCGTTTCCAACCTGATGACGGTGCAGGAGTGGGTCCGCGTTTCAGAAGAGCCCGGGAGCCCTCCAAAGCAGGTGGAGCCCGGGGGCATTCACACCTATCTCGGCGTGCTCCCGTGGTATCACAGCTTCGGCCTCACCCTGGTGATGCTGTGGAGCTGTTTCAATGCCTCCAAGCTCATCTGCATTCCGGACCCGAGGGCGGGAAAACCCCCGTTCACGGAAGTCCTGAGGGCGATCGAGAAATACAAGGCGACCATCGTCGTCGCGGTGCCCACGATATACTCGGCCGTTGTCAATCATCCCCTGACGGACAAGTTTGATCTTTCCTCCATCGTCGGTTGCGGCTCCGGAGCGGCTCCCCTCCCCGTGGAGGTGATCAAGCAATTCGAGGCCAAGACCAAGTCCGTTATTTTCGAGGGCTACGGCATGACGGAAACCTCTCCGGTCATCACCCTCAACCCGACGAACCTGGAGCAGAGAAAAATCGGGTCCGTCGGGCTTCCCGTCCCGGGTGTGGACATCAAGATCCTGGACGTGGAGACAGGGGCTGAGGAACTTCCCCAGGGTAAGGACGGAGAGATCGCTGCTTCAGGGCCGCCGATCATGCTCGGTTACTGGAACAAACCCGAGGCCAACAAGGCATCGTTCAGGGAGATCAACGGCCAGAGATACCTCCTGACCGGCGACATCGGTCACTTCGATGAGGAGGGGTTCGTGGTCATCACGGACCGCAAGAAGGACATGATCATCGTGGGGGGATTCAACGTGTATCCGCGGGATGTGGAAGAAGTTTTGTATGCCCATCCCAAAGTCGCCCTGGCTGCGGTCGTCGGCATCCCTGACGCGCACACGGGGGAGGCGGTCAAGGCCTTTATCCAGCTCAAACCTGGGACCGCCGCAACCGAAGAGGAGCTCCTGGAATTCTGCAAAGATAAAATGGCGGGCTACAAACGGCCACGGTTTATCGAGTTCCGGGAGAGTCTTCCCACGTCTGTGGTGGGCAAAGTCCTGCGCCGCGTCCTGCGGGAGGAGGAAATCAAGAAGGTCAAGGCCTGATGAAATGCCCCGGAACATGGGCGCATAAGAAAAACATCTTGTGAGCTTGCGGGGCGTGGGGGGGGAGACCACCACACCCCCGCGCTCATGCCTGGGCAAGGGCTCTGACGGCTTGGGCCACGGTTTTGAGTTCTTTGTCCTGGAGGGTCCGGACATCGAGGAGCACCCGATCTTTTTCGATCCGAGCGATGATGGGCGGATCATGAGCCCTGAGCCGTTCTTCCAGGCTGTGGGCCGAGAGGTTTCCCGGCGTCAGGCAGAGGAGCGAGGTGGGTAGAACCAGAAGGGGCAGCGCCCCTCCACCCACTTTCGACTCACCCTCCGTGACGGTGAGACCAAAGTTGCGAGGCTCCACCTTGCCGATCATCCTGGCAAGGCGCCGCGCTTTAGCCTTCAAGCTTTGCCGGGGCATCAGGATCATGCTGAGGGTGGGGATTTCCCTGGTCGCCGTCTCTTCATCCCGGTACATCCGGAGGGTCTCTTCAAGGGCGAGGAGGGTCAGTTTATCTATCCTGAGAGCCCTGGTGAGCTGATTCTTGCGGATCCCTTCCACGAGGTGCTTTTTCCCCAGGATGATTCCTGACTGGGGACCGCCGAGCAATTTGTCGCCGCTGAAGGTGACGAGGTCCACGTCCTTTGCCAGGACTTCCTGAACGGTAGGCTCTTTGACCAAACCGAACTTGGAGAAATCGACAAAACATCCGCTCCCCAGGTCCTCCATCACGGGTATCCCGTGTTTTCGGCCCAAGCTCACCATGTCCGCGGCGTCCACGTCCTCGGTGAACCCGATGACATGATAATTGCTTTTGTGGACCTTGAGAAACAGGGCCGTTTCAGGGCCGACAGCTGCCTCATAATCTCGCAGATGGGTCTTGTTGGTCGTTCCCACCTCTACCATTTTGGCCCCGCTCTTTCGCATGACCTCGGGAATACGGAAAGAGCCGCCGATTTCCACCAGTTGGCCTCTGGAGACGACCACTTCCCTGCCTTTGGCCAGGGTATCGAGGGCGACCAGGACCGCAGCCGCGTTGTTGTTCACGACCATCGCGGCCTCGGCCGAAGTGATCTCCTTGAGGATGCTTTCCACATGGACGTACCGGCTTCCCCTCTCCCCCCTGTCGAGATCGTACTCCAGGTTGCTGTATCCTCCTGCGATGGGCCCGAACCTTTCGAGCACCCTCTCAGCCAGCATGGATCTGCCGAGGTTCGTGTGAATCACGATGCCTGTGGCATTGATGAGAGGCCTCAAGCTCGGCCGGCCCATCGTTTCGAGGGTGGTGAGGACCTCTTCGGAAACATGTTCCATCTCGAGAAGAGACGGATCTTGCAAGCCGTCACCCGCTTTGATTTGCTGACGGAGTTTATCCAGGACGTGATGGATCGCTCTGAGAAGGAGCGGCCGGGGATACTTGTTCGAAGCCTCAAGGATTGAAGGGCTGCCTAAAAGGCGGTCCACTGCGGGTATTTTCTTGAACAGCTCAGTTTTGTCTTTTCCCCCCACGGATCAAGCTCCTTCCCCCCTCTGATCAGCAAGAAAAAGGGATGCAAGTTTTTGTTGCAAAACGAAGAAACTGTGTTAGATTGAGCCATCCACGGTGGGTGTAGCTCAATTGGTGAGAGCACTGGGTTGTGGCCCCAGAGGCTGTGGGTTCGAGCCCCATCACTCACCCCAAACCCTGAAATATCATCGCCCTGCCGAAAGCGGGAGGCAAGAGTTAGCAGGATATAACCGGTTCATCCTTACGCCGGTATCTTGTATATCACTAGTCTTGAGCGTGTCAAACATTTCTCAAATCTTGCATCCGGTTGCTTTGCGTGCCGAGATCTTCGCCTTGTTCAAGGAAGGTCAGGGCTTGAAACCCTCCCCGCTATTCCCAACATCGATGCTAAAATCACGACATCTTTCGTCAGCATGAACAGAGCTCATGAGGGTCAGAGGGACATATCTTGCTTGGCTGGGAAACGGCATTTTTTTGCGGGAAAGACGGGGTGTTCAAGATCCGGGTTATTCCCGGGGGCGATAGGGATTCCCGACGATGGAATCAAAAGAGACCTGGTAACGAGCTTAATCACCAGTATTCAATAAGTTGAAAGGAATGAAAGAGATGAAGACGAAGAAAACGGTGCCTCCCAAAGAAGAAAGCATTGTCGGCTATGTGGTTCCCAGTGAATGGGATAGTGACGATAACGTGGTCGCTATCAGCATCTGCACGGATGACGAAGATTATGTTGTCGAGCTGAACAAATTGGGAGAGGAACTCTTCGATTTCCTGGACGAGGATGTTGAAATCACCGGAATCGTCAGGGAGGACAAGGATGGAACCAAGCGCGTCCGTGTAACCAGCTACGAGGTGCTGGAGGATGCGGAAGAGGAATACGAGGACGATGAAGACTACGATTATGACAATGATGACGACAAGTGATTCCTCGTCCCGGACAGAACTCGGTCTCAAGAACCCTCTAAACCCACCGTGAATGTTGTTGATCCCCGCCCATTCATGCGCTTCCGTCGCGCGAGGAGCGACTGAGCCCTTTCTGCGGCCTGCCGGCGGTAACCTCCTGTTTTATTTTTATTGTTGACCCTTTAGCTTAAATTTGATAGGATTATTAATAATTTATCAAATTTGACGGCCCGTGTCCTGGCGTGGAGGAGACCATGAGCTGCGCAAAACATTGGTTTGCGCAGGATGAAGCCGACAGGGGGAATGGCCGGATGACGCAGGGTGAGACAAAATCGGCCGGCACCGCCGAGAGACGGAAAAGTCCTCGGAAAGAGGTGAGTTGGACCGTCACGATCATTGCTGATTACGGCACGGTGGAAGGGGAGGTCAGGAACATATCGGCAGAAGGACTCATGATTTTTTGCGAAGAACCCCTTCGCCTCAACGAGACATACCGCATGTCCATCCTTCCGCCGGAGGGGAGGGCCATCGGCTTTCTCGGCAGAGTCGTCTGGGCTGACGCCTACTGCATGGGCGAAGACGACACCGCCTTTGGTATGGGGGTGTGCCTGGTTGAGATTTCGGAGCAGGCGCGAAAATATCTGAACAAGCTCCTGTCGGAGCTTCCCTCGAAGTGAGGTGGTCTGGGAAAGCGATGGGTCGTGGTTGTACGAACATGAAGGAGACAGGGATCGCGGAATGCCATAGCTTATAAACCATAACGATCCCATCATAAGGGTTTAGAGTTCCATGGTTACCAACGAAGCGACACGAAGATCAGAACCGAGGAAAATCGTCGATGAGTATTAC
>JAGUZM010000472.1 GCA_020060805.1 Deltaproteobacteria bacterium
CCCGCATTGATGTAGATTCGGGGCAGCTCCAGGATGGTCGCCTCGACGTAAACTTTCAGGGCTTTTCTTGTCCCGAAAGGAGAAATGCCGCCCACCACGTACCCCGTGTGCCTGCGGGCCGCCTCCGGATCGCAGGGCGTGACGGCTTTGACCCCCAGGAACCGGGCGAGATTCTTCGTGGAAACCTCCCTGTCGCCGTGCATGAGCACGAGCAAGGGCTCGCCCCCGTCATCTTCCATGACAAGGGTCTTGACGGTGAGATGCTCCTCCACGTTCAATTCCCTGGCGGCGACGGACGTGCCGCCCCGGTCCTCATACTTGTAGGGGTGGAGGATGAAAGCAGCCCCACGGTCTTTCAATGCCCGGATGGCCTGTGTGACGTGGAGCTTTTCCTTCATATTTCGATGATCCTGCCGGCTTGAGGGAGGTCGCTCTCGCCGTAGCCGAACTCCGTGAGCAAACGACGAGTGGCTTCCTCGTCGTAGGACCAGCCCATTTTCTCGCCCCGGAACCTGGTTGCCGTCACGTAGTCCACGACAGGGGAGGTGACACCCATGGCCAGGAAGTTGGGCTGGTGGCTCGGGTTTCCTCCAGGCCCGTGTTTGCTGGCCCACAGGGCATCCACGATGCAGAGCTGCTGGCGGGGATAGAGGACCTTCCCGGTTCTTCCGTCCATGGGGCCGAGAATTTCGGCGGTCTGATTGATGGCGATGAAATAGTCCTGGGCGCCGACCCAATGGCCGTGAGATGGAGCAAAGGTGCCGAAATGATTCTTCATCGTCATCGTGAATCCGCCGAAAGTGCTGCTATGGCCTTTGCACATGGAGATATTGACGAGGATGTCCACCGTGCCGTTGACGAGATGTTCAACGCACTTGGCTTCGCTGTCCCAGGGTTTCGGCACGGATGTGCTGGTGTTGCTCCCTCCCCATCGGCCTTGGATGCGCGTCCCTTCCGGCAGGCCCGCGAAAGGCGTTTCCCTGTCCATGCCGGACCCATGGCAGCCGTCGTAAATGTGGATATGGGACGCTTTCACCCCGACGATGTCCGTGAGGGCCCGGCAGACCCCTGCCATGACCGCGCTCCGGGTGTGCTGCCGGGCGATGTGGTTCGTCTTTATGGCGACCACCGTGTCGGACCAGGCTTTTCTGGGGGGTTTGACAAAGATCGTCCGCCACGCCTCCTCAGGTTTATTCGTTTCGACGAGGCCGCAAGCGAGCTTGTCCATGTTTTCGAAGACCACCTTCGGCGAGACGAGCTCATTTTGCCGGGCCCAGTCGCAGACCGGCTCAACCCCGGTGGTCATGGCCGGGTCCGTGATGCCGACCACCCGGAGATTGTGGACGTTCGGATGAATGAGGGTTTTTTTCGCATAAGAGGCCCGGGCCTTGGGAACAAAGATCATCGGCCAAGCAGCGGCCGCAGTTCCCATGAGGGCGGCGCTTTTCATGAAGCTCCTGCGGGAAATTCTTTTCATAGGTTCGTTCCTTTCCTGTTGTTTCTCCAGGGGCGTCCCTGATCAGGGTGTGGCTCTTGTCAAACCTGCCACAGTGTAAGGTTGAAAATAACGCCTGTCGGTTCCGTTGTCAAAAATTTCAGGGCGAAACCGGGATGGGGCGAGTTGCAAAAGCGGGGGGGAATGCTTAATCTGGCTCCATGACATCGTAGAGAAAGGAGAACGACCTATGGCAAAAGAAATCCAGTGGGAAAAGGAATTGGACAAGGCTTTGGCAAAGGCGAAGGCGGAGAAGAAACCCGTTCTGATGGATTTCTTCAACCCGGGCTGAATCGGCTGCCAGCAGATGGGAGCAGTTACGTTCCCCGATTCCAAAGTCATCAACTTCATCGCGCAAAATGTCATTCCTTTGCGTCTGGCCCATGATCACAAGCCTCTCGCAGATCAATTCCAGGTAAAATGGACACCCACCCTCGTGACCCTCGACACCGAGGGAAAAGAACATCACAGGACGGTGGGGTTCCTTCCCCCCGAGGAATTGATCCCCTCGCTCCTTCTCGGGAGAGCGAAGATCCATTTTGATCACGAAAATTTCACGGAGGCGCTGAAAGCCCTGGATGCGCTTCTCAAGGATTACTCCAAGAGCGACGCGGCACCGGAAGCGATCTTCATACGGGGGGTCTCCCGGTACAAGGCGACCCATGAGGCGAAACCCTTGAAGGAGGCTTACGAGAAATTGAAGGCCGAGTATCCTCAGAGCGAGTGGACCAAGAGGGCTTATCCTTACCGGCTGATCTGAGCATCGGCTGTTTGAACCCGATTCTGAAGCCTTTGACGGGCCAACGAAGAACCGACAGGGGGTGATCAATGCCACGTGATATCCCGGTGGGCAATGGCCGGCTCCTCGTATGTTTCGACAAGAATTATCTGATTCGCGATCTCTACTATCCCCACGTGGGCCAGGAAAACCACGTGAGCGGAAACACCTGCCGCTTCGGTGTGCGTGGGGGGGAGCGTTTTTCCTGGGTCGGCGAAGGGTGGAAAAAGGAACTCCTGTACGAAGAGGACACCCTTGTCACGAACGTGAGCCTTTACCACCAGGGCCTTGGAATCCTGATGGTATGCCACGATGCCGTGGATTTTCACGAAAACGTGTTTCTCCGGGAGATCGTCGTCGAAAACCTGGCCCCTGGGAAGCGGCGGATTGAAATCTTTTTCGGCCAGGATTTCGACATCTCCGGCAACAGCGTGGGTGACACGGCCGCCTATGACCCTGTGACGGGCGGCATCGTCCACTACAAAGGGTCGCGTTATTTTCTCGTCAACGGCTTCACGGAGCAGTCGGAAAGGCTGTCCCAATTCGCCGTGGGAGTCAAAAGGGTAGGGGGCCGGGAGGG
>JAGUZM010000148.1 GCA_020060805.1 Deltaproteobacteria bacterium
CCGCCCGCGATGACGACTTTCATACCTTTTACCCCTCGAGGAGTGCTTTCTCTCCTCCGCTATTCTTCTATCATCATTATCCTCTGGCGGCAAATCCTTTCCCGCCTATTCTCTCCTCCCCCTCCGCCACAGAGACATTCTTTAGGGGACGACAAAAGCAGATCCCCCCTCGCCCCCCCTTGCTAAAGGGGGGTTGGGGGGATTTTGGAGCGCGGCTCTTGATGCCGGCTAAACGGTGAGAAAGTTAACTTGTTGAACCCTTTCGCTATAGAAAGTCATTGGTTAGAAAAAAGGTTTACATCGAAAGGGAGGTGTTCTATTGATTCGGGTGTCTTCGTGCTGATTTCAACATGCTCAAGGAGGGAGTCCCATGCCCAAAGTAAACCTATTGGTCCGAGCAGGACAAATGGTGCCGGCTCACGACAAACCGGCTTTCCCTGACGGCGCCGTCGCGATTTCAGGGGAGAAGATCGAGGCGGTAGGAACCTATGAGGAGCTTTCCGGACGATACCCGAAGGCCAAGGTCGTCGGGGGTCAGAAATTCTTGCTCATCCCCGGCCTTATCAACGGCCACGGCCATGGCCGCGGCCTGACCGATTTTCAGCGTGGAGCCAGGGACAACACCCTGGAAACATGGCTCCTGGACACCCGAAAATACATTCCCGTCTCCACCTACGATGACATCGCCTACTCTGCCGCAAGGCTCCTCAAGGCCGGCGTCACGACGACGATGCACAACCACATCCTGAAAGACCCGACCGCCTACGAAGCTGAATTCGAAGAGGCTCTGGAAGCATACGGGGATGCGGGCATCCGGGTCCAGTTCAACCCCGGCGTTCGAAACGCGAATCCCTTCGTGTACGGGGACAACAAGGCGTTTCTGGATAATCTCCCTGAAAAGCTCAGGTCAGCCCTGACCGCCCCTTCTCCGGAGGGGTCTCTCACGGGTGAAAATTTCGTTCAGGCGGTCCAAGACCTTCACAGCCGCTCCAACACGCCCATGAGCCGCATCGGGTTCGGCCCCCTGGCTCCCCAGTGGTGCACCAACGAACTGCTCATGGATGTGAGGAAGGCGGCGGAGGCGCTCCAGGCGCCGATTCATGTCCATGCTGTCCAGTCGATTTTTCAAAAGGTCTATGGCCTTCAGTTTCTGGGCAGAACCCTGATCGAGTACATGAACGACATCGGGTTCCTGGGCCCTCTCCTCGTCGTGGGACACTGCGTCTGGCCGACGGAGAAAGACATAGAGCTCCTGGCTCAAACCGGGACAGCCGTGACCCATCACCCCTCATGCAACCTTCGCGTGCGAAACGGCATCTCCCCGGCCTTTCACATGCTGGAAGCAGGGGTCCTGGTGGGCCTCGGCCTGGACGGAAAATCGATCAACGATGATGACGACATCATCCAGGAGATGAAGGTCTGCTTTCTTCTTCATCGCATTCCTTCGCTGGAACTCAACTCTCCCCACCTCACGGCACGCCAGGTTTTCAAAATGGTTACGGAGAACAACGCCTCTCTCCTCGGCTACGGCGAAGAACTGGGCCGCCTCGAACCGGGAAGATACGCGGACCTGGTTCTCCTCGATTACAAGCGCATGGGTTACCCCTTTGTCGATCCGTCCCACGATCCCGTCGAGGTGCTCCTCTACAGAGGACTGGGAAGCCACGTCCACACCGTGATCGTAAACGGTCGCATCACCGTTAAGGACGGCAAGTTGCTCACCATGGATGAGGAAAAGATTGGCAAACGGCTCGCTAAGGCTTCTTCGCGGCAGAGGACGGAGAAAGAGAAAATGCTCGTTGACATGATGGATGAGCTGAAAAAATACGCCGTTGCCTACTACAAGGGCTGGCCCGGCAAAGTGAAGACAGAACCCTACTTCGAGATCAACTCAAGGATAGACGCGCTGAAATGATCCTGGTCCGGTCAGGGATGATGGTTCCGGCTCATGATGCCCCACCCCTTCCAAACGGGGCCCTCGTCGTCGCGGGCGAGACCATAGCCGCCATCGGGCCCTACCAGGAGTTGAGAGCGAGGTTTTCCGGAGCCCGGGAGATCGGGGGGGAGGATTTCCTCCTGATCCCCGGCCTGATCAACGGACACGGACACGGCCGGGGCCTTTCCTCCTTTCAAAGGGGGGCTTCGGACAATTCCCTGGAATCATGGATCTGGGAGACGAGAAAGCTGATCCCCATTCCCGTGTACGACGACGTCTCCTTCTCCGCCTTGCGCCTCCTTAAATCCGGCGTCACGACAACCATGCACAATCACCTCCTCACAGGGGCCATCCCTCACGAGGAAGAGTTCAGCGTCGCCCTGAAGGCCTACCGGGACTCTGGCATGAGGGTTCTCTTCTGCCCCTCCTTCCGGAACCAAAACCCCTTTGTGTACGGCGACAACGAAAGATTCCTCGCCTCCCTGCCCCAAAACCTGCGACGCTTTCTTTTGTCTCCCCCTCCGGTGCCCGTTTTGACCCAAGAAACCTATGTTCATGCCGTGGGGGAACTTCACTCGACATTGAATAGCCCCATGTGCCGCATCGGGTTCGGACCCCTCGCTCCGCAGTGGTGTACGGGAGACCTCCTGTTGGAGGTCCGAAAAGAGGCGGAGAGGCTGGGAGCCCCTGTTCTTCTCCATGTCCTGGAAACCGTGTTTCAGAAGATCTACGGCCTGGCCTCCCTTGGAAAAACGCTCATCGAGTACCTGAATGACCTCGGCCTGCTCTCTCCTCTCCTCACCATCGGCCATTGCGTCTGGCCCACGGAAAAAGACATTGAGCTCCTCGCAAAAACAGGCACGGGAGCGACCCACCATCCGTCATCCAACTTGAGGCTTCGAACGGGCATCGCCCCGGTCCTTGACATGCTCCAGCGCGGCGTGCGCGTGGGGCTCGGACTGGACGGCACAGGCATCAACGACAACGATGACATGATCCAGGAGATGAAGGTCTGCTCCCTCCTGCACCGGGTCTCTTCCACGGACGTCGGGTCGCCCTTTCTCACCGCGAGGCAAGTTTTCAGGATGGCCACTGAAACCAATGCCGGCCTCCTCGGATTCGGCAGAGAACTGGGCCGCCTCGAACCCGGCTGCTTCGCCGACCTGGTCCTTCTGGATTATGAGAAGATGTGCGCCCCCTTTGTTGATCCTGCCCACGATCCGATCGACGTGCTCCTCTATCGCGGCAAGGCGAGCCATGTTCATACGGTGATGGTGAACGGCCGCATCGTGGTGAAGGATGGACAGGCGGTAACGATGAATGAAGGGGATGTCGCCGCGCGCCTGGCTGAAGCCGCCTCGCTGCCCAGGACGGACAAGCAGAAAGCCCTTGCCGAAGCCATGGACGAATTGAAGCAGCATGTGATCCGCCACTACGGGGGCTGGACAAAGAAGATACGGCCCCGGCCTTATTTTGATATCAATTCGAGGCAGGACGGTTTTCAGGCGTGAAAGCTGCCTGTGGGCAACACAGGTTACTCTCGCGAAGGAGGTTCAAGAGTCATGCGTCTTGAGGGAAAGGTGGCCCTGGTCACGGGATCGAGCAAGGGTATCGGCGAAGCGGTAGCCTTCCGGTATGCCCAGGAAGGAGCGGCTGTCGTCATCAACGGAACAAACCGCTCGGACCTCAAAAAGGTGGAAGAAAGGATTCGGAAAACGACCGATGCTGTTCTTTCGATTGCAGCGGATGTGAGCGATGGAGCCCAGGTGGAAAGGATGGTGGAAAAGGCCATCGCCCGTTTCGGAAAACTGGACATTCTCGTCAACAACGCGGGCAAGATGTTCTACGGGAAGGTGGAAGAAACATCGGAAGAGGACTGGGGCCGGGCGATGTCGGTCAATCTCAAGAGTGTTTTCCTTTGCTCCAAGGCGGTGATCCCTCATATGCAGAACCGAAAGAAAGGCCGCATCATCAACATGTCGTCCACCGCCGGGAAAACGGCCCGCACGATCACGGGCGTGAGTTACGCCGTGACAAAAGCGGGGATCATGTACCTTACCAAGAGGATGGCCCAGGACCTCGGCCCTCACGGCATCACGGTCAACTGCATCGCCCCCGGCCCTGTGGATACGGCCATGGCCCGTACTTTCCCGGAGGATTTGCTGGCGGCCTACACGAGCACGATTCCCCTGGGCCGCATGGGTGTGCCCGAGGATGTGGCTAAAGTGGCCTTCTTTCTGGCATCGGATGACGCGGATTACGTGACCGGAGAAGTCATCGACGTCAACGGCGGGAGTTACATCGATTAGCAGGGTGCTGAAAAACACCATGCTCGCGGGTTGCTCAAAAACGCTCAGATACAAGGCGCCTGAAATCCCGAGGAGTGAGACGTACGCGGAAGTACGTCGCAATGACGAGGGATGAGGGCAACGCAGTAGATGAGCGTTTTTCAGCAACCTGTTAGCGGTCACCCGATGTAGTACACGGAAGGTTCTGTCCCTTTCTCAGGAAGCATCTGCCACCCCTTGCAGTCCCTCACCAGCTTAGCCAGATTTCCTTCCTGCTCCGACAGGTCGCCGAATATCCGGGCTCCTGTCGGGCAGACTTCCACGCAAGCCGGGTCAAGTCCTTTTTCTATCCTGAAGTAGCAGAGATCGCACTTCACGGCCACCTTGGCCGGGATTTTCTCCTGCACGGGCTTCTCAAACACCGTCTTCCCGTCCGGGTAGAGGGTCCTGTCGTCCTCCACGAGAACACGGGCGTGGTAGGGGCAATGCTCGACGCAGGCGCCGCACCCGATGCATGTCCCGAAATCGATCATCACCACACCGTCATCCCGCCTGTACGTCGCATCCGTCGGGCATACATCCACGCAGGTCGGCTTCTCGCAGTGGTTGCAGAGGACCGGAAGGAATAGCCTCACGCAGTTGGGGAATTTCCCCAGCTCCTTTTCGAGCACATTGGTCTGGAGAATGCCGCTGGGGGCGTTGTGCTCGGATTTGCACGCGAGGACGCATGAATGACAGCCGATGCATTTCTTCAAATCCACCACCATCCCGTACCTAGGCATTTTCCCTCCCCCCTTTCTTGAAGACTTTCACCCGGACGCAATGATCCACCTGACCGCTCAACGTATCAATCCTCTCAAGGGAAGGCTTCGGCAGGAGCCGGTTGTGCAAAACCCCTTTCCCTTTTGCGATCGGAAGCCCTTTCGCCCAGTGCCCGAAGGTGCCGCAGGTGTTGACGCACTCCGGGTGGACGAGCTCCGTCACCCTGAGCCGTCCTTCCACCTTGCTCCCGTACTCGGACTCCACGGTGACCAGGTCGCCCGTCCTGAGCCCTTTCCTGTCCGCCGCAGAGGTGTGGATCATGATGTTGTAACTGTAAGGGTTGGCGGTCGCGATCTCGT
Organism: Deltaproteobacteria bacterium; assembly: GCA_020060805.1. Taxonomy (GTDB): domain Bacteria; phylum Desulfobacterota; class DSM-4660; order Desulfatiglandales; family HGW-15; genus JAHECH01. Next base: position 5,346 of record JAGUZM010000148.1, read on the forward strand.
CGATCCACAAATTCTCGCAGGTGACGGAGAACTGATGGGTCGGGACCTTGCAGTTCGTGGCCAGCAGGTCGTATTCCTCATTCGGTTCCAGGGACTCGCAGGGAATCCATACGGGCACCGGGCTGTAGGGCCTCAGATCCCACTGGAGCCCCAGTTTCTCCGTCACGGCCTTCACATCCTCCCGGTGCTGCAACAAATACTCCAGGTAAACGGGGACCCGGGACTTGAAAAACATCCTCGGGAAAGCCTCTTCCAGGGTCTTCTTCCGGCTCACCATGCATGATGACTCCCGGAGTGACTCCCAGCGGAAAAGAGGGCCCACGATCGTTCTCGCCTGTCTTTCAGCGATCTCCCGGATGGTGTATTTCCTGCCCCCTTCGACCTTGTTTTCATCGTTGAGCACCCAGATGCTGTTCCCGATCCGGTAGACCTCGTCCAGGAGGCCCAGGCGATCCGCGATCTCCAGGTACACCTCCATCCACGGACGGACGAGGTCAGGCGGGGCTACCACGGGCTGCCGCATCAGCCAGTACCAGTTGCCCGGCCCCGGCCCGACAAATGCATAGGGATCGTTCGCGGGGAAGAAATCCCATCTCTCGAAATCGTGAGAGTCCGGGAGGATGATGTCTGCGAACTCGGCCGTCTCGTCGATGAACATGCACATGGAAACCTGGAAAGGGATTCTCTTCAGGGTTTCAGCCATCGCAGCCGGGTCATGGCTGTTCATCATGAGGTTGGATCGGCAGTGAAGAAGTATCTCCGGCTTGTAGGGGATGCCGAACTCCGCCGGGTCATCGATCCCCATGGGGTAAAGCCCTCGCGTGAACAAGGAGGCAGGAAAAAGGTCCTGCAGGTCGAGGGACTCGGGAGCCTTGGCCTTCCTGCCCGGGTAAGGTTTGTTGTATTTGGTGATGATGTCCGAAGGAACGAGGAGACCGTCAGGAGATGTCTCCGCAGACCAGTAAGGCCCCCTGGGGTTTACCCCCCTCTGGCCTCCAGGCACGTCCACAGCGCCCACGAGGAGGTTCAGGAGATGAATCGCGAAGCAGCTGTTGAGCCCGCCTTTGTGCGCAGCAGCGCCCCTTTTGTAGTCAATCGCCGCAGGCCTCAGGGGGAGCGTGCGACCTTCGATGTCTATCGTCGCTCCTATCTGAGCAGCTTCGCAAAACTCCTTGGTGACCCTCCGGATCTGCTCCAAGGGTATCCCGCAGGTTCGTGCCATCGCCTCCACGTCAACGCTCGCCAGGTGGTCCTTGAGCACCTGGAAGGCCGGTTTGCACTTCGTTCCTTCGACGCCGTATTCCCCCTCGATCGCAGGGTCCAGGAGTTCCTCTGCATCATAGGGTTTCCACCTGCCGTCCCCTGCATCGAAGAGGAGCGGTTTCCCGGATGACCCGTCCCTCATGTAGTGGCCGTCCGGTTTCACGAGATAAGGGCCGTTGGTCTGATCCTTGAGAAAGGCGGCATCGTACTCCCCCAGTTCCCCGACCATGATACCCAGCATGGCCAGCGCGAGGGCACCGTCCGTCCCGGGCCTTATGGCCAGCCACTCGTCAGCCTTGGACGCCGCGTTGGAGCAGAATGGATCGACGACAACGAGTTTCCTCCCCTCCCGTCGCGCCCTGGCCAAAGCCGCCCCGGACACCAGGGGGATCGTGTTGACGATGTGCCCCAGTTGCGTGCCCCAGAGGACGATGTAGCGGCAATGCTCGAAATCGATTTCAGAATTGAGGGACCCGTTCGTGATCAGCCACGCCGGATGGGACGCCGAGCCGCAGTAATCCGCCCTGTTCCAGTGGAAATTCACCGTGCCGAAGGCCATGGCAAAGGCGGTGCTCAGCTTGTAACCGGAAATGTCGAAATGGGAGATGACCAGTTTCCTGGGATCTTCCTGCCTGACCTTCCTCATCCTTTCCACGATCGTGTCCAGAGCTTCCTCCCAGGTGATCTCCGTCCACCCGGGGTCCACGCCGATACCTTTGTCTTTGTTGGTCCTCTTGAGGGGCTTCAGAACCCTGGAAGGGTGGTGGGGATCAAGGGCTCTCGCAATCCCCTTGGCGCAAATGAAGCCCCTGGAGTTATCCGCTCCTGGATCGCCTCGCACCTCGACAACCTTGCCGTTGACCCTGTGCACCCTGATGCCGCAACAGTTGTAGCATCCGGCGCATACGGTGGGGACCCAAAGGTCATCCCCTTTCAGGATGTGCTCTTTATCAGCAATCATTTTTTAACTCTCCGTGCGTACCCTATGTCCGGCTCCCGGGTGAGTCGCCGCGTCTTATTCCTTGAAAGGCCGGACCCCGAGCTCCTTCCAGGTCTTTCCGTCCACCTGCTCCAGGTTCGGGCCAAAGGGAGCGGTCCTTCCTATCCTCTCATCCCTCTTGGTCCGAACAGGACAGAGTTCGTGACAGGTCCCGCCGTGCCTGCAACCGTCAAGCTCGATCACCTGCCGGAGCGCCTCATGGGCAGAAGTCTCGGATCTCCCCCCCACGGCCGCAATCAGAAGGCTCACCGGCGTGGCGAAGATATGAAACATCTTGCTGAAAGGCAGGTACGCGAGGCCCACGAAGCAGGCGAGATAATGAACCGTCCACAAAAGGGAAGGAAGCCCGGATCTGTCCATCCCTCTGGCCACGGGTCTCATCAGACGGCTCAGGCTATAAGATAAGAAGGCTCCCTGAGGCTCGGAGTGGCATGCTGCACAGCTCAACTCATGGATCTCCTTCCCTCTGGCCAAAACCTCCTGGAGGGCGGCTTCCTTCGTATTGGGCGATACGACCCCGTAGCGTTCCACCCAGTAGGCCTCCAGGGCGTTCAGGGCCTCCTTCTCATCCGTCATGGCATAGTCTTCAACCATCTGCTGGAACGCGCTGTAGGAACTGATCTTGCCCGCTTCGAGGAGGAATCCTGAGAGGACGATCACCACGAGGAGACCGATGATGAAGGAATCCATTCCCGTTGTCCGAAGCCTCCCTTTTCCGCGCAACACCCTGCGAAAGACGGCCAGCGCGAGACCCACGAGGATCAGAACCCCGAAAAAGTTGCGCAGGAACAGGAAGGGCTGGAGGGTGGGCTGGTAGTTGTCGAACAGGGAATCCATGACGATGCTCCCCAGAGCGTGGGAAAGGAGAAGGAGGGTAAACCCTGCGAAGATGAGGATATGCATGACCCAGAGAACCCTGTCCTTCGGGTCTCTCAGTATCCTCAGTTGAAACAGGACGTCCACGATAAAGGACCTGATCAGTCCGAGGATCCTTCCACTCAGGAGGATTCCCCCCACGGCCCTGGCCGCACCGGCTATGCGACGGTAGGCCGGTATCCCTTTCTCCCCCATGCCCACATCCCGTCGAAACCACAGGGAGAGCCTGTAGATCAACCCCGCTCCAAAGATAACCAGAGATGAATACAGCGCCCAACGATAAAACATGTGTTCACTCCTTGCCCTTTTCTTCCGGCCTCAGGTGCCGGCCGGGATCACCTTTTCCGAGCAGCCTTCTCGAACCCGGATCGGATCCTTTCCGGCTTGGCTGGAAGGGATGTTATTCTCACCCCTGTGGCATCGTGTATAGCGTTCAAGATGGCCGGGACCGTGGGTACGAGGGCAATCTCTGAAGCACCCTTGGCCGAGAAAGGGCCGACAGGATCAGGTTTTTCAACCAAAATGATTTCAATTTCCGGTCTCACCCGTATATCCGGAATACCGCAGCCCCTCAAGGTTCTTGTCTGAGGTACGCTGTCCTTAAGGAGAAATTTCTCGGAAAGAGCATACCCGATCCCCATCATGATTCCTCCCTCGAGCTGGCGCTTCACCTTCTGGGGATTGATCGCCTTCCCAACGTCGTGGAAGGCGAGGATCTTCTTGACCTCCACGGCAAAGCTCAACGTATCCACCTCCACGAGGGCCACCTGGCAGGCAGAATTGTACGCGAAATAGTTGCGATACTCCTCCCTTTCGGCTTCCTGATGGCCGGCTTGGCCTGTGCCTGCCGCGATGGGTCGAGACCCTTCAACCCTGAGAGGGTATGTCCTGGGTGCGGCCCACTCGTACGCTGCTTCCACTGTTTTGCCGGCAGCGAACGTATAAAGATCCTCCAGAGAAACGATAGGCTCCCTGTTTCGATTGACCACATGCCCGCCCGCAAGATCCAGGTCCGAGACGGAGACGCCCTGCTTCCGTCCGGCCATCTCCAGCAGGGTTCGCTTGAACGCCCTGGATGCGCCCAGGGCGGCATTCCCGGCGGTCATGGTCTGCCGCTGCGCGCTTGCCACCGCACCCTCAGGAACGAGGGAGGTGTCTCCGAAAACCACACGGAACCGATCTATCCCAATGCCTGTTTCAGCCGCCGCAATCTGGGCCAGGACCGAAGCCGCTCCCTGGCCCATATCGCAAACAGAGGCCCTCAGTTCAACCGTACCCGATTCCAGCAGCCTGAGCACGGCACCGCCACGGTTCGCAAAACCTCTTCCACCCCCGATGTTCTTGAAAGCCAGCCCCACGCCCACGCCAAACTTCTTGTGCCCCTGGGAAGGGCCTCGAACCCCACGGAGTTCCTTGAACCTTTTCTCCGCCTCCAGCAGCACCTCCTTTGCGGCGAAGCTTGGGCCCAGCCTTTCACCCCCAAAGGTCTCCTTTCCCTCCTCCAGCACATTCATCAGCCGCAGGGCCATCGGCTCCATGGAAAGCTTTTGGGCAAGGGTGTCGATCTGCGATTCCACGGCAAAATGCACCTGGTTCATGCCGAAACCTCGAAAGGCCCCGCCCAGGACGTTGTTCGTGTAGAACGCCGTCCCCTCCACCCGGCTGGCCGGCCAGAAATAGGGCCCGCCTGAGAAAACCATGCCTTGTTCCAGAATCTCCTTGCTGAACCCCTGGTATGCGCCCGCATCGCTCACGATTTTCGCCTCCAGGGCAACGAGTTTCCCATCCCGGGTAGCCCCTGTCTTGAAGCGCATCATGAAAGGGTGCCGTTTGGTACTCATCCTGATGGACTCATCCCGGGTGAGGGTCATTTTGAAGGGCCTCCCTGTCACGAGAGCTCCCAGGGCCAGAAGGACCTGGATCGTGATGTCCATCTTGCCCCCAAAAGCGCCGCCCACAGGCATGCCGCGGACAACGACTTTCTGCTGAGGCAGTCCCAGGCACCGTGCGATCTGGTCCCTCATCAGGAAAGGGGCCTGAGTGGAGCAGCATATCTCAACCGCCCCTTGGGGGTTCAGATAAGCCACGCCCGCCTCAGGCTCCATATACGCATGCTCAACGAACGGGGTCTCGTAGTCCTCTTCCACCACGACATCGGCCCTGCTGAAGGCCTCTTCCACATTCCCCTTCTCGAACCTGGCATGGGAGAGAACATGGTTGTCACCGTGAACCGGGGGTGGGGCCGAACCGCTAAGGATGTCTTGGACGGAAGAGACCGTAGGCAGATTGATGCAGTCCACCTCGATCGCCCCCAGGGCTTCCCGGGCAGCCTCCTCGGTATCGGCGATGACCAGAGCCAGAACTTCACCCGCAAAACGCACCCTGTCGTGAGCGAGCACAGGCTGATCCGCATTCTTGGCGCCGAACCCGTTCCATCCGGGAACGTCCTTGGCTGTCAGAATTCTCTGAACGCCACGGCATTTCTCCGCTCTGCTGATATCTATCTTTCTGATCTCAGCATGGGGAACGCTGCTCAGCAGGGCCGCTCCATGCAGCATGCCTTCGAAATAGAGGTCGCCCGCGAACTTCAACGCGCCCGTGGCTTTCTGGATGTCGGACGGGTCGAGGACGGAACTGCCGATGACCTTGGGGCCCCCGACGCGAGGGATCTCAGGGGCTCCCTTTTTCTCTCCCCGGAGGATCCGGGACGCCTCTTTTACCGCTTCGAGGATCGAAACATATCCGGTGCAGCGGCAGAGGTTAGCGGATAGAGAATCAATGACCTCTTCCCTTCCGGGAGATGGATGGCGGTCCAGAAGGGCCTTTGCAGCCATGATCATCCCGGGGGTGCAGAACCCGCACTGAATCGCGCCCGTGAGAACGAAGGCGGATTGGAGAGGGTGGAGTCCTTCCTTCGATACCCCTTCGATCGTCTCCACCACCGCTCCCTTGAGGCGCCCCATCCTGAGCCGGCATGACCTCATCGCCTTTCCATCCACGATCACCGTGCAGGCGCCGCACTCGCCCACGCCGCACCCGCACTTGGTTCCTGTCAAATGAAGGCGATCCCGAAGAAATTTCAGGAGAGTCATGTCCTCAGGAACGCTCTCTGTAAACAGCTGCCCGTTTATTGTGACGTGAGGAGCCACTTATTCCATTCCTCTTTTCAATGACCTATCCATGTGCGCAAACCTGCCCGTCGGCTTCACGGCCTCGCCGTTTTGCGGTCCTTTGATCTCTGGATGATTTGCTTCCCCGAACCACCCGGCATCGGGACTGATGGCTGTGTCCTAAGTTACAAAAGGGGTGAATAAGTCAACCCAGCCGAAGCGCTCTGGGGGGTGTTCTTCCAGGCCGCAATCACATTCGTTCAGAGCCACTTTAACGACACCCTTGGCCTCACAGCCACCACGGACAGCCCCAGAGGACAATCTCTCCGACTGCCACGCCACTCTGTGCCTTCCCGGTAATGACTATTAATATTATGGGGGCGTTCAAAACGCCCCGAGGCAGTATTGCGGCCCTGAGAGAACACCCCCCGGGGGCTTCGGTTTAGTTCAATTTGTTAGCGGATTCATGACCCAGGACACGAGAACCTTCCCTACAAACATCCCCACCGGGCCAAGTTCACGTTCGCCGGTGCATCGATCTCGAGGAGACGAATCGGCTGTGTGCCCGCATACCGGGCTTCATGAGGCATGTTTGCGATGTTGCAGGCCGCCTCCCCGGGCCTCACGATCCGCCCGTCCGTGTATTCCACCTTGCCGGCCAGGACGTAGATGATCTCCATTTCCGGGTGTCCGGGCTCCGGGAACTCAATGACCGGTGCGTTCTCGAGGTAGCATACGGAAAAGGTATCCGTGGCCACAAGGATCCTCTGCACGCTTCCTGTGGGCGGTCTTCTGAAAGGCGCGATATCGTGCGGCCGTATAGGCTTTTCCATCAGGCTTTTCTGAGGGCTCTTGGATCCCGGCTTGGGCATGGCCTTGACGAGAACTACCCTCACGGACTCGCACCCTGCGTATCGACCCCCGTAGGCCGTGTCCGGAAGATGAAAGGCCGCTTCTCCGGCTCGCGCCACCCGGCCGTTGTCATAAGTCACCTGGCCTTCCAGAACAAAGGCCAGCACTTCCTCCGGATGCCCCTTCTCGGAAAAGGCGGCGCCGGGCATGTTGTCCACGACATAGAGAGAAAGGGGCCCTATTTCGGCAACCTTCCATTGGGTGCTCCCGGAGGGAAGCACGACAGGCTTTGCCCCACCTACCTGGAAAACCTGTTTCATCACGTCGTTATCGATCTTCTCTTTCATCCTCTTCTCCTTTCCCTGCCTGCTTCAGAGGCTTTCCTTTGTTCATGGTCACCACGCTTTCAGACCATGAGATGCCGTCTCGCGTCCTTGTCCTCGCTCAATTGTTTGACGGTCCCCTGAAAAAAGATCCTTCCCTTGTCCAGAATGTACCCTCGGTCACTGATTCTCAAAGCGGACTTCACATTCTGTTCTGCCAGGAGGATGCTCAACCCCTGCTCCCGGAGTTTTTGAACCTGTTCTTCCAGCATCCTCACGAGCAGGGGAGCGAGTCCCTCTGAGGGCTCGTCGAGGAGGAGGAGTTCCGGGTTCCCCATCAGGGACCTGGCAATCGTCAGCATCTGTTGCTCACCGCCGCTCAGC
>JAGUZM010000235.1 GCA_020060805.1 Deltaproteobacteria bacterium
CCCTCCACCGTTCCCCTCGCCTGCGCTCGGGGCCGGGGCTTCCCCCACAGATAAGTCGTGAAAAGTCGGCGCCCTCCCGCCAGTCACTCCAAAAAAAGCTCCAGCCCTTTCAGCATGGACCGGGCCCGCGCATACGCTCTCAACCGGTTCTAACGGATGAAGTGCCTTGACGGATCGGGGCAGGCGTGTTAATAACCCGCGAGAATCCAAGACAGAATGCAGGTTCCCGATCGCCTGCTTTTTTTGTTATCCATGACGTGCCCGACCCCGTGGCTTGGTGATGAAGAAAAGAATATTCCTGAATTTCCTGATCCCCGTCGGCTTCCTGCTCCTCGTCACGATCCCCTTCTGGGTAACCGATGCGGACCTCGCCTTCTCACGGCTGTTTTACACCCAGGGCAAGGGATGGCCTCACGGGGATGCTGATCCATGGCGGTTTCTTTACGAGTACGGGAACGTGCCCGCTCTTGTCCTTGCCGGCGGCGGGCTGTTGGTGCTCCTCCTGGGATTGGTGTCGCCCAGGTTTGCAGCCCGGCGAAAGGTCGGCCTCTTTCTCGTACTGTTCATTCTTCTCGGCCCCGGGCTTATCGTCAACGTCCTCTTCAAGGACCACTGGGGCAGGCCGCGTCCTGCGGATATCAAGGTCTTCGGGGGCACAGGCACGTTTCTCCCCCTCTGGGCCAAAGGCGAGGCTGGGCAGGGCAAATCCTTCCCTTCCGGGCATGCTTCTGTCGGGTTCTTCCTTTTTGCCCCGTTCTTCTTCCTGCGCTACAGGGCGAGGGGAAGAGCGTTTTCTTTTCTTGGCCTGGGTATTTTCTACGGGCTTCTGCTCGGTCTGGGCCGTATCGTTCAAGGCGGCCATTTCCTTAGCGACGTCCTGTGGTCAGGAGGTTTTACCTACCTGACCGGACTGATTCTGAGCTACCTTTTCCGCTTTCACCCGACTCCACCCGATACCTTTGCGAGTCAGGGTACAGGAAAGAGGGGACCCGGCCCATGGACATAGGCGTTCAAAGGAAAATCGATCGTTGGGCCGGAACCTTCCTGTGCCGGAGCTTTTCCCTTTTCTCCGGCGGGAAGGCGAAACCCTGGACAGGGGAGAAACCCAAGAGGATCCTCATCATCCTTCTCTCTGAAATGGGGAGTCTCATTCTGGGGTACTCCATGTTCCTGGAGCTTAAAAAAAAATATCCCGGGGCGTCCATCCACGCCCTCATCTTTGAAAAGAACCGGGAGGTTCTCCAGCTCCTCAACATCATCCCGGATGAGAACATCCTCACCATCAGCGACAGGTCCTTTGCCAGCCTCACGAAAGACAGCCTTGCCGTCTACGGCAACATGCGGCGTCTTCGGTTCGACACGGTCATCGACTGCGAGCTGTTTGCCAGGGTCAGCAGCATCTTCTCATTCCTGAGCGGCGCGGGCATCCGTGTCGGCTTCCACCGCCACACCCAGGAGGGTCTCTACCGCGGGGAATTCATCAACCGCCCGGTCCTCTACAACCCCTACCACCATATCGGAGCGCAGTTTCTCACCCTGGTCGAGGCGATCGAATCCGACACGGTCCCCAAGGCAAAGCGCATGGTGACCGGACAAGAGCTGGCCGCTCCCTCCGTAGAACTGGAACCGGATGAGGTGGAAAAAATGAAGTCCCGCCTTCTGCGCGACTTTCCCGGCCTCAAGGACCGGCCCGTCGTGCTGATCTATCCCGGCGGGGGAATTCTTCCGGTCAGGGCCTGGCCTCTGGATAACTATATCCAGCTGACTGAAGACCTTCTCAGGGCGGAACTTTGCGTGGGGATCATCGGGCTCAGGGAAGACGCCCAGTTGGCGCAGTCCATCCTCTCCCGTTGCCGGAGTCCACGGTGCGTTGACCTCACTGGGTACACAAAGACCATCCGCGAACTGCTGATGATCTTTTCTCTTTCATCGCTCCTCATCACCAATGACGGCGGGCCTGCGCAATTTTCCACATTCACTTCGATTCCCGCCATCATCCTCTACGGGCCGGAAACCCCTGCCCTGTACGGAACCCTCAACAAAAGGGCGTACAACTTTTTCCTGTCCCTGTCCTGCTCGCCTTGCCTTACGGCGTACAATCACCGCCATACGCCCTGTGACGGCGACAACCGCTGCCTGAAGGGTATCGAACCGCCCCGGGTCCTTGCGAAGGCGATGGAATTACTGAGGGGGGCATCCTGAGGCAAATGTCAAAACCCTCTTTATCTCTCCTCCGATCCTTGTGGAGCACCCGGTTCCTGAAATTCGGCATCGTCGGCTCTTCCGGGATCTTCGTCAACTTCGCGGTCCTCTACCTGTGCCAGGAATTCCTCTTCAGGGCCCTGGAGCCCAGGGATGCGAGGCTCTCCCTGTCCCTCGGGGCTGCGATATTTGTGGCCACCATCAACAACTTTACATGGAACCGGCTGTGGACATGGGCGGACCGGAAAGGCCGGGTCAGGAAGCATATCCTGATCCAGCTGGGACAGTACTTCGTGGCCTGCTGGCTTTCCATCGTGCTCCAGTTCGTTTTCACGGAAATTCTAGCCCACTATCTCCACTACCTCGTGGCGAATCTATTCGCCATCGGGATCGCGGCCCTCGTCAATTACTTCGCCAACGACGCCTGGACGTTTGCCGTCAAGGGCCACGGAAAAAATGATCCCCCGGGGTCAAACAAAGATCGGCGCTGATCACCGCCCTTTTCGTTCGTCATAACCGAGCCAGTTCCCTTTGTATCCCTTCCCGAGAAGAATGTTCACGCTCAGGCCGTCGATCTCGACACCCCGGTACATGTAAGTCCGGCGCTCCATGAACGTCACTTTCTCAAAGTAGCCGGCGTATTTCTGGGCTGCCGCCTCGGGCTGAGCGTGGACGACGATCACGGCGTTTCTTCCCCGCAACCCTTTCAGGCTTCCCAGGAAAGTGTAGCGGTCGGGCCGGTCGAAATCCACGGCCACGTATCGCCCGGCGCTGTAAAAAGCGGCCTCTGCGATGGTCGTCCCTTTGTCCCCGACGATGAAATACCCCTCCGGGTTGGGATGGGCCTGGATGGTTTCCGTGATCCTTTCGCCGAGGCCACTCCAGTCCCTGAACTGGTGCGTGATGTCTTCCTTGGGAGGAATGGGAAGGATGGGCTTCAGAAGGTGGCCGTGGAAAACGAGGTTGAGGACAATGCAGAGACCTGCCGCCGCCACGACAAATCGCCTGTGCCCCTTCCTCTCCCTGAAGTGCTCGTTGAAAACGCCCGCAAAAAGGATAAGCCCTGCGAGATAGGCCGGCCCCGGCCAGTTTGCCTCGGCCACGTCTCCGTGGACCGTGGTCAACCCGAAGAAGAGCACGACCGGCCAGGAGAGCAGGAGCAGGTACAGATAGATCTCCTGGCCTTCCCGCCTCAAAACCTGCCAGCCCTTGAAGCTGTAATAAACAAACCCGACAAAAAAAAGAGGCGTGATGATCCCCGCCTGTCCGCCGATGTAATCGAGGAGTTTGGAGAGGGCCGATCTCGTGTTGGGCGTCAACCCCTGTTTGAGCTGGAAAGCGAAGGAGAGCCAGTCGTGGTGCCAGTTCCAGGCAAGGACGGGGGAGAAGATCAGGCCGCCTATCAGAAGGGCCAGATAGGGTTCTTTACGGAAAAGCCAGTGACGGTGGCTTTTCGAAAAAAGGAGGAAGGAAAAAAAACAGGGAACGACCAGGATCACGGTATACTTGCTCAGGAGGCCGAGCCCCAGGGAGACCCCCCAGAGATACCACCAGCGAGCCGAACCCCCTTTAATAAGCCTGCTTCCGCAATAAAGGGCGGCCATCCAGAAAACGAGCATCGGTGTATCCGGGGTCTGGATGATGCAGCCGGCGGAAAAAAGGATCGTGATGTTGCAGAGGAAGAGAGCCTCCCAGGCCACCCTCTTTTCCCCTGGGAAGAGAACCCTCACCGTCGCATATAGAAAGAAAAGGGCGATCACCGTCATGATAAGCCCGCCGAGGCGTACGAAAAATGGCGTGTCCCCGCCCAGGCGCGTGAATAAAGCCATGATGTAAGACGCTGCGGGTGGGTGGTCCAGGTAGCTCAGGGCCGGGTATTTGCTCCAGTACCAGTAGTAGGCCTCATCGGGGGCGAGTTCCAGGTAGGTAATCATCAAAAGACGCAGGGTATAGAAAAGCCCGATGGATAGTAGAATCCACCTTGCCTGGCGGGATTGCGAGATTTCAGGCATGCCTCTCTCCCTGGTTGGGTCAACCGGCGTCGTGCTGACTTTGCCTGCTACCCTTTGCCACAAGGGCTTTTTTGTGGCTCGCAGTATAGTGAATCCAAGATCTTGCGTCAACGACCCACAAAGCCCTCTCACTGATGACTTGAGCTCTTTCTCAGTCTGGCGTTGACGTCCGCGAGTTTCGTTGATACTAATGCGAACGAATTCATTCCTTTTACCCCCCACCCTTCCCTCCCCCTCAAGGGGGTTAGGGAGGGGGTTATTTCAGCCTATTTATTGCATTTGTATTGAGTACTCGATTCCTGCTTTTCCAGCGGAGGTGATGAAATGAGCAGTAATATGAGGATCATGTCAGAGAAGCCCCTGAACGCGGAAACGCCCGTTCCCTCTCTTCGATCCTGGATCACGGCCAATGCCCTGTTCTTTGACCGCAACCAGGGCGAAATCCCGGAAAAAGCCATTTCCCTGGCCGACTGGCAGCTCGTCATCGAGGGAGAGGTGGAAAAGCCCCTTTCCTTTTCCTTTGAGCAGATTCTCCGGATGCCCAAGGCGATCGCCGCTGACACCCTGGAATGTTCAGGGAACAGCCGCTCTCTTCTTGCGGAGAAAGCTTCAGGAAACCCCTGGACGATCGGCGGGGTGGGGAACGCGGTTTGGGGAGGGGTCTGGCTGAGGGACATCTTGGGGCGAACGAAGCCGAAGGCGAAGGCGAAGCACGCAGCCTTCGAGGGGTTCGACCGGCCCATGGGATCGGCCGGCGTTCAGTTTGTCCGCAGCATTCCCATGGAAAAGGCCATCTCCTCGACCCTCCTTGCCTATGAAATGAACGGCGAGCCCCTACCCCTGAAGCACGGATTCCCCATGAGGGCCCTCGCTCTCGGCTGGACCGGAGCCAACTGCGTGAAGTGGCTCCGCAGGATCACCCTTCTGGAAAAACCCTATGAAGGATTTTTCATGGACAAGGCTTATCGCGTATATCAGAAGGGAGAAGACCCCAAGTCGGGTGCCGTGGTCACGAACATCAAGCTGAAATCCATCATCACCCAGCCTGTGCGGGACGAGACTTTGCCAGCGGGGCCGGTCACGATCCTTGGCGCTGCTTACGCCGGGGAGGCGGAAATCGATCGCGTGGAGGTATCCGTTGACGGTGGGAAGACTTGGTCTAAAGCTGAATTCCTGGGTCCCCACGAGCGCTATGCCTGGAGGCAGTGGCAGTATGTCTGGGATGCGAAGGAAAAGGGAGATACGACCATCATGGCCCGGGCCACGGATACCGAGGGTCATCAGCAACCGATGGATGCCACCTGGAATGTCCTCGGCTACGGGAACAACGGCATCCGGGAACACGCAGTCCCCGTCCACATTCGATAGTTTTACTCCTATCATTCACCCTGTTTCTTCGCCGGCCTCCGATACCTGTTGAGTGTCATTCCTGACGACGCCCCCCTCTCCCGTGACAAACACTCCTCCCCACCCGCCTCTCCTCTCCACCCTGTAGGAGCAAGCCCTGGTCGCCTCTGGCGCCGCCAAAGGCGGGTAAACTCCTGCTTGCGATTTCCCCTCTCCCTTGACGGGAGAGCCTGTCCTGAGCCCTTCGGCCGTGAGCTCAGGGCCGAACGGCTTGTCGAAGGGGGCTGGGTGAGGGTGGTAATCCGACGAGCTTTACCTCCTCCCTTTCGTAAAGCGACTCGCCCTGTCGAAGACCCTGAGGGTCTCGAAGGGAGCTTGCCGAAGGGGGAGGCCGGGAGGG
>JAGUZM010000581.1 GCA_020060805.1 Deltaproteobacteria bacterium
AACACCGGTTTCACGGATCGCTCTTTGAAAATCATCATCGAAATGATATCCATCCAAGACGGCCCAGAGCTCCCGGTCCCTTTCCATTGCTCCTTTCAGGGTTGAAATCGTCCTTTCAAGGTCCTTCCCATCCGGATAGGAACGCTCAATCTCCATGAGGTGAAAACCTTCGTAAGTGATCCTACGCCGCAGTATTTCACTTTCGCACCTGCAGACAAAGAATACTTCACCGCCGCGCCTCAACCACGCCTGACCCAGAGCGATGCAGCGCAACATATGGCCGCACCCGATCGATGAGTCTGCGTCGGCTCTTATGAACAGGGTTCTCACAGCTCTTTGATCAGGGCCTTCATCTCTACCACTGAAAGCCTCCAGGGGTTGTTATCTGAACGATACTCAAAATCGTCAGCCACCGGCTGACCCCCGTTCCAGGTGCAGCGCTGTTGCCAGAATCTGAAGTCGGGCTGGAGCACGTAGAACTTGTCATATTCGATGGTCTTTCTCGCTTCGTCCTTGGGAATCATCAGCTCGTGGAGCTTTTCCCCAGCCCTTATCCCAATTACCTTGGTTTCGCAATCCGGAGCGATGGCCGCAGCCAGATCCATCAGATTCATGCTCGGGATCTTAGGCACAAAAAGCTCTCCCCCGCACATGTGTTCCAGGCACCAGAGGACGAAGTCCACCCCTTGCTCAAGGGTGATCCAGAATCGCGTCATTCGGGGGTCAGTAATCGTGAGGCAGCCGGTCTCCCGTTGTTTCATGAAATATGGAATCACACTGCCTCGGCTTCCAACAACATTCCCGTAGCGGACGACGCTGAAAGCGGTCTGGTCGTGGCCCACGTAAGCATTCCCTGCGATGAACAGCTTATCCGAGCACAATTTGGTCGCCCCATAAAGATTGATGGGGTTGGCCGCTTTGTCGGTGCTCAGGGCGATAACCCGCCTCACTCCCTGATCGATCGCCACATTGATGACATTCTGAGCCCCGAGGATATTGGTTTTGACAGCCTCAAAAGGATTGTATTCCGCAGCGGGAACCTGCTTGATGGCCGCCGCGTGAATAAGGTAATCCACACCCTGGAATGCCCGGTTTAAGCGTTCCGTATCCCTTACATCTCCAATGAAGTAGCGCATGCAGTCATACTTGGAGTCCGGGAATTGCTGGGCCATCTCCCATTGTTTGAGTTCATCCCGGCTGAAGATGATCAGCTTCTTGGGCTTGTACCTCTTCAGAATAATCTCCGTGCACTTCTTGCCGAAGGAACCGGTACCGCCGGTGATCAAAACCAATTTGCCGTCTAGCATTGAATTACTCCATTCAAAGAACTGTATTATTGAACGAGTGATAAGACCGCAGTGATGACATAGTCGAAAGTGGTTTCGTCCATGTCGGGAAAAAGCGGAAGGCTGAGGCATGAAGCGAAATACTTCTCCGTCTCAGGGAACCGCTCCGGCATGACACCAAATCGGTCGACGTAGTAAGGCTGCCGATAGATGGGAATGTAATGAACCTGGCAATGAATGCCTCTGTTCCTCAGCGCAAGAAACAGATCGTCTCTTGAGATCTTGCACGCAGCGCCCAGCCTCAACGTATAGAGATGGTAGCAGGGATCCGTGTTCTCAGGCCAGGGCGGCCGAAGGACAATTTCTCTCCGTTCCAGCTCATCGAACGCCTCATTATACTTTCTGACGAGCTGCTGTCTTTTGGACTTGAATTCATCAAGACGCTTGAGCTGCGACATCCCCAGAGCAGACTGGATATCCGTGATCCTCGCGTTGAAACCGAGATCCTGCATCTCGTGATACCAGGCAGGGAACTGATGTTGGGTCACGATTTTCGAATGGCCAGGAACGAATTTCGAACTGTCTTTTTCGACGCCATGGCTTGCGAGACGCCTGAGCTTTACGGCCAATTCATCCTCGTTGGTCAGGATCGCACCGCCTTCCCCTGTCGTGATGGTTTTCACCGGGTGAAAAGAAAAAATCGCAAGATCCGTGTGGGCACAGGACCCGCAAGCGTATTCTCTCCCCTCAAAGGTATACCTTGCCCCAATGGCATGAGCCGCGTCTTCGACTGATTGGAATCCGTATTTTTCTGAAAGTTCTTTGAAGCGAGGCAGATCAGCAGGCGCGCCTGCAAAGTCAACTGGAATAACGACTTTGGGGGCTTTGTGGGTTTTGCAGTACTCCTCCACCTTATCTGGAGACAAACAAAGCCGGGAACGATCAATGTCCGCAAACTCAGGTTTACCCCCGCAGTAGGCAATGCAATTGGCAGAAGCAACGAACGAAAGTGGAGAAGTGATGCCCACGTCTCCTTCCTTGACAGCCAGGGCCAGGCACGC
The DNA here is from genome assembly GCA_020060805.1 of Deltaproteobacteria bacterium. Classification (GTDB taxonomy): domain Bacteria; phylum Desulfobacterota; class DSM-4660; order Desulfatiglandales; family HGW-15; genus JAHECH01. The sequence goes on from JAGUZM010000581.1 coordinate 2,348, forward strand.
AAGATGGAGGGCGACCGTCCCATTCGCCACGGCCACGCAGTGCTTGGCTCCACATCGCGATGCGAGCGCTTCTTCGAATTCCTTGACCTTGGGTCCTTGGGTCAACCAGTCGGAACGGAGAACCTCTACGACAGCTGCGATGTCTTCTTCGTCAATCGATTGTCTTCCGTACGGTATCATCAGTTCTTGTCATTTCCCTCATCTCA
>JAGUZM010000190.1 GCA_020060805.1 Deltaproteobacteria bacterium
CTGGCCTTGCCATCCTGAAAACCCTCGGAAGCAATGACCAGATCATGAAGCGAAAGATCTTCGATCAGGAGCAGATCGCCAGGGCCGTCGAGCTTGGGCTTGGGGCTGCCTCCCCTTCAGACATCGACCTGGTAGCGGCTGATCAGGGGAGCGAGGAAAACTGCGCCCGGGCCCGACAGGTCCTGTTGAAAGGATAGTGGCCCGCGGGTAAGGGAAAGGCCGTAGGCAGGCCGTTCATCGGGCAAAGACGAAGGGTTCGGGAGCAGAGTCAGCTGTCCAGGATAGAGTCAAGACGGCCGAGATCGTTGATGACCTTCCACGTGCCGCCCCCCGCTTCGATACGCTCCTTCCACTTCTCGACCCTTGTGTAGTACTCCCGGGGGTCGAGATTGTCGCTTCGCAATTTGGTCACGTTCAACGCGATGACCTCGCATCCGGTTGCGCGGATCCCGAAGTTGCGTTTCTGCCCCTGTTTGAGGTCTTCTCTCAGGTCGGAAAAGATGAGGATCCGCTTTTTCCCGGTGCCCGCTTCATTGAGGTATTCCACCGCCTGCAGAACGCCGCCCGTGATGTCCGTGTAAGCGCTTCCCTTGGTCACGGAAGCAAGGAACTCGTCAACCTTTTGTTTAAAAAGGCGTTTCTGTTGGTTGGCGATGGATGGGCGCTTGTCAAACGTCACTTTGGCAATGATGTCCTTTTCGCTAAAACTGGCACTGTCGATTTTCGCCACGGCAAAGGAATCGCCAGGGTCCAGGGTTCCGAGGATGTTGTTGATGATGGCCTGGGCCTCCTGCAACTCTTTTGAATACGTGCCGGAGCTGTCCAGGAGCATGTAGATCCCCCTCGAACGGCTCGTGGTGTCAGCGCACCCCCAGACAACGACAAGAAGGGGTATGAGGATTAAACTTTTCCACTTCTTCCTCAAGGTCGCACCTCCTCTTCCATCATTTCCGGTTCCACCGTGTCCGCAGGCTGCTTTCTCTCCCGTAGCCACTTCTCCATCCAGAGGAGAGGAAAGGCAAAGACATCGTAGAGGTTCACGACAAACTCCCCTGCGTGCCTCGAGATGTCACCCATCAACCCCAGAAGGAACGCAAATCCCCGCAGAAGCACGACCGTTGCCTGGCCCAATACCGTGCGGGAAGACTGCACGAACGACTCCAGCGGAATGGCGACGAAAACAAGGGCGAAGGGCAGCACAAAACCCATGACCATTTGACCGGCGGTTGGTATCCAGCTGTTGACCGCCACGGGCGACTCGACCCGGGCGAGGGTCTGCCTCAAGGCCTGGATGTCCGCGGCAATCCGGTCGCGCATGAAAGCCAGGGCTGACTCAACGCACGCGAGGACGAGGAGAATGCCGAAAGCGACCCATATCATCCGAACCCTCATCTTGTCATCCATTTGCCCGATCGTGGGGAACAGGTGGGTGATCCGAAGGGATTCCATCAGGAACAGGCCCATGGCCAGTTCAACCAAAATGATGACCAGGGCTGCGATGTCGGAGGTCTTGTAACTCCCGATGTAACTCCCGCCCCCCACCATCTCGGACATGGGCAGGGCGATGAGGTTGAAGTTGATCACCGCGCCTCCAACGGCGATGAGAAGAACAAGGGCTGATGTGAAAAACTGGGTCATGGCCGAAGAACTCAGGCGACGGGCTGTTTCGTCCGTTTTCTTGGTGATCCTTTCATACTCCGTCAAGTGATTGTCCACAACCCGAGCTCGCTCAACCAAGCCGGCAAAGGTCTTCCCTATTTGCTCGAGGGCTTCGGAGAGCTTTCGCCAATGGGGCCTCATTTTCCCGAGCATCGCATGGCGCGCAGCAACGGCATTGCGGTACTCTTCCATCACGGATTTGTGCTGGGTAACCGCCGTCCTGTGGACTTCCACCATGATATTGCCCAGCCAGTGATCCCCTCTCGATTCGATGTTGGCCAGGCTGTCCACGGCCTTCACCCAATCGGGCGGGGGCGGGGGCACCTCCGTGCTCTCTTTGTAATCTCCATCGATCTTGGTAACGAGGTCCGCCACCGAGCGCTGCATGGAAGGATATCCGCCCAGATCCCGCTCGATGAACGCTTCCAGCCGCCGGAACTCGCGATCCGTGACCCGTTCCGACGCCTCCGCGGCAGCGGTGATCAGAACCTCCCTGTTGCGCTTATCCAGGATATCTACCGCATGCAGGACCGCGTCCGCGATCAGGCGAAATCCGGCTTGAATCCCGCGGCTGAGAGAGTAGATGGCTTTGTGCGCCGGCCCTCTGGCAAGGTAGAAGACAACCACCATGATCACCAGTGCGATGATCCCGGATGTAACCGGCGACCCGGGTAGGATGTTCAATAATCCTGCTGAGGACATGGGAGCCTCCTTGCGAAAAAGGTTTCTTTGATACGTGTCGAACAGGGGTAGCTGCAATACGTGTGCCAATAAAGTCCACGGCCGGTAACGGGAAACCAGGAAGGGAAGGGAATAAAGCAGGCGTGACGATGATGGCATCTTGGTCCATCACAGGAGTGAATGGGGGGCCAAAGCATGCCGGGAAGGCTCGTGGCGCCTGCCTCTCCAAACCTTTGCGCCCGCGGGGAAGGCTCATGGGGGAGGCGTGAAAGGGTTATCCAAACCCAAGGCCCGGGACGCGGCAAATGGGCTGTTCCTTCTACCCCGGGAGATCGGCATAAGCGGGTCCGGTCAGAAGCGGGACTGCTCAGATGTTATATAACTTATTGATGTTACTCTCTAAATTGCTATGAGGGGGAGTGCCCTGGCAGGCACACCGCCAGGGCAGGCCAAGGCTTGGAGGACCGATGGGTCCGTAAAGAAGGCCAATTTCAAGGTGTTAGGGTCTTAAGGGGACGGCCCTTCGACCACCTCCGAAAGTCTTAGAGTGTACACTTTCTTGCACACGGCGCCGGGGTCATCCAGTGCCGAAGCTTCACAAGGGCAAAAGGAACCCCCGGGGAGGGCTCAGAAGGCGTGGGCTGCTTCAGGGGATTTCCTCCCCTGGCTGAGGGTTGTCCTCGACCCTCATCTCGTCGATTCTCAAGAGGACGACTTCCCCCACTTTCTCTGTGGAAATGAGCAGAGAAAGACGCTGCCGGGCACCCCCTGTCTCTTGTTTCAAATAAGCCTTCACTTTCTCATGGCTCTTACCGGTCTCGAAGGTATCCGTGACCGTTCTTCGTATGGCGCAGCCGCTGCAATGGGAGGTTTTCCCGCATCCCCCTGGAAGCATGGCGTTGGCGCATTCAAACACCTCGCCCGGCCGATACCCTTCGATCTCGGGAAGGTCCTTGCTAAGAATCTTGCGTGCGTCTCTGCTGGCAGTCTTGATGTTCCCTTCTGGATCTACCAGAAGAACCGGTACGCCGAGGCCGTCCAGGAAGGCGCGTAAAGGCATGCCCGCCTGAGCGCGGAGGTGAAAAGCACACTCCTTGCAAATCCCGTGGGTTATCAACCCATCCGGGTGCACGACTGAGGGCACCGTCCCAAGATCTTTCCCGCACCAGGCGCAAACCCTTTTCACGTGTTTCCCTCCAGGCCTACGGCGGGCGATGACAGATTCAGCCCGGCTCTCTATGTTTCAAGCTGCTTGTACATCACAAAGGCGTCCACGAACCCAAGCCGGGGATGGCGGAAAGCCCCTCGAAGCGTGCCCACCACGCCGAAACCGAGCCTCTTCCATAACCGCACCGCCGTTTCATTCGTTGAGACAACCAGGTTGTACTGCATGGCGCGGAACCCTCGGGCTATGGCTTCGCGCTGCGAATGTATGCACATCGCAGACGCGATCCCTCTGCGGTGAGCGTGATCGGCAACGATGTAGCCGCAGTTGCAGACGTGGGACCCCAGGGCGGGCTGGTTCGGCTTGATGAAGTAGGTGCCGAGAATGTCGTTCTTCTCATCCTCAGCTACGAAGGTGGCAGAGGGCATCTCGACCCAGTAAAGGTACGCTTCCTCCTCGGTGATCTCGGGCGAAAAGGCATAGGTCTCACCGGCGCGGAATA
>JAGUZM010000360.1 GCA_020060805.1 Deltaproteobacteria bacterium
CTCCTCCCCCGTGTCGGGATTCTGAAGCCCTGCACCGAACGACAGGGTTTCAACAAAAAGTGCTTGGCAACAGAACGCCCTCTTCTTTATGCTATGATGCGCTGAAGGATACCCTTCATTCGCGACCTCTCGCCGTTTGATACGGCACCCAAGGGATTAAGACATACGAACCGGAGGCTTGGACGTGACGATCAGAGCGCTTGGCACCTGGACGCCGAAAATCGCGGAGTCTGCATTTGTCAGTGAGGCTGCCTATGTCGTCGGGGATGTGGAAATAGGTGAAGGCTCCAATGTCTGGCCGGGAGCTGTGATCAGGGCGGACCTCGGCAAGATCAGGATCGGCCGCCATACCGCCGTGGAGGACAATTGCGTGATCCATTCCGGCACCCCCTCTGCCGCCATGGGGGATGTGATCATCGGAGACCGGGTGATTATCGGCCACGGCGCGGTCCTCAACTGCCTGAGTGTCGGGAACAACGTCCTGATCGGCATGAACGCCACCATCCTGCACGATGTGCATATCGGCGACAACTGCGTGATCGCCGCCGGCTCCTTGGTCCCGCCGGGGTCCAGGATTCCGGACAGCTCTTTTGTCACCGGCGTTCCCGGAGAAATAGTGGGGAAGCCCACGGAACGTCAACTGTGGTGGACCCGGGAAGGTCTCGACGGGTATCTTCAATTGATGGAGCTTTACAGAAAACAAGGGTTGTGATTCATCTTTCCTCGATCGGCCCCTTGAAAAGGAAGGGAAAGAGCCAATCATAGGGTATCACGGGTCGAACACAATCGAAGGGAGGAATCAAGAAATGGAAAAAAGTTTGCTCCAGTCAACCCGCATGCTGCCCTGCGCAGTGCTGCTCCTGACGGCCGGAAGTAAAGAAGCGAAAGATGCCATGACCGCAACGGCCATGTTCGTTGCGGAGAGCCTGCCTCTTTTGACCATCAGCCTGGCCAAATCAAGCACCTGCCGCGAGCTCATCGAGAAATCGGGCGAGTGCATGCTGAATGTCGCTTCCACCGGGCAAGGGGACATTGCCAAGAAACTGGGGGCCACCCATGGCCGGGATACGGACAAGTTCCAAGAATTCAACATCCCCACTGAGAAGGCCTCCAAAATCAAAGCCCCGGCCATTGCCGGGTCCTATGCCCATATCGAGTGCAAGATCATCACGTCCCATCAGGCCGGCAACTACATCGTCTACCTCGCTGAAGTGGTGGCCTGCAAGGTTGACGAGACAAAGGTTCCCTTGGTGTGGCACAACAACAAGTATTTTTCCCTGGAAAAGGAAGTGGCCTGAGTCCTGTGCCGGCGCAGGCCTTTGGCCGGAATCGAACCATTTGCCGTTGCCCATGGTTCACTGAGCGAGGAGCCCATGCCCGCTTCCGCGGCGCAGCGCTCGATGTTCGATGTTCGACATTCGATTTTCGATGTTCGTCGTTCGACATTCGATGTTCGATGTTCGATGTTCGACGTTCGATGTTCAATGTTCAATGACCAATGACCAATGTTCAATGCTCAATGTTCAATGTTCAATGACCAATGACCAATGTTCAATGCTCAATGTTCAATGTTCAATGATCAATGAGAATTCCACTCTCGGGACAGCCTGCGAGCAGGGGCTTTTTCAGTAACTTGCTGATTACGCTGTTCGCCATGTAATGAAGTCGCGGGTCAAGATCTCAAGTTGACGACAGGTGAGGTGCAGCCATGGTCGAAAAAGTCATCATCATGGGCGCTGCGGGCAGGGATTTTCATAACTTCAACATCTACTTCCGGGACAATCCCCGCTACAGGGTCATTGCCTTTACCGCGGCCCAGATCCCGGCAATCGAGGGCCGCCTGTATCCTCCTGAGCTTTCCGGAAAACTTTACCCGGAGGGCATCGCCATCCACCCTGAGGCAAAACTGAGCGATCTCATCCGGGAGCACCAGGTGGACCTCGTCGCCCTTTCCTACAGCGACATCCCCCATGTGGAGGTGATGCACAAAGCGTCCCTGGTGATGGCCGGCGGCGCTGATTTCATCCTCATCGGCGCGACCTATACCATGCTCCGGTCAAAGAAACCGGTGATCGCCGTCTGCGCCGTGCGCACAGGGTGCGGGAAGTCTCAGACCACGCGCAAGGTGTGCGAAATTCTGAGAGGCCTTGGGAAAAGGGTCGTTGTCGTCCGCCACCCCATGCCCTATGGGGATCTACGGGAGCAGGTGGTCCAGCGATTCGCCTCTTACAGGGATTTCGAAACGAATCGCTGCACCATCGAAGAGAGGGAGGAGTATGAGCCTATCGTGGAGCAAGGCATCGTGGTTTACGCGGGCGTGGACTACGGAAAAATCCTCGCCGCCGCGGAAAAAGAGACGGACGTCGTCGTCTGGGACGGAGGCAACAACGATACCCCCTTTTACTTTCCCAGTGTCCATATCGTCCTCTTCGATGCCCACAGGCCCGGCCACGAGACCCTCTACTATCCTGGTGAAACCAACATGCTCATGGCCAACATCGCCATCATCAACAAGGTGGACACCGCACCGCTTGAGAACGTCGGCCGGATCCGGAAGAACATCGAGAAGCATGCGCCCAAAGCCGAGATCATCATGGCCGAGTCACCCGTGAAAGTGACCAGGCCGGAGCGGATCCGGGGAAAGCGCGTTCTCGTCGTCGAAGACGGACCCACCCTCACCCATGGCGAAATGCCTTACGGTGCAGGGTATATCGCCGCCACCTCTTACGGTGCCAAGGAACTTGTGGATCCACGGCCGTACGCCGCAGGCACCATCAAAGAGACCTATGACAGGTACCCTCACATCGGCCCTGTCCTTCCTGCCATGGGTTACAGCAGGAATCAGATCAACGACCTTCAGCAGACGATTCAGAATTCACCGTGTGACCTGGTGGTTTTCGCGACCCCCATCCACCTCACGCGCATTGTCTCGATCAAGAAGCCGACCCTTCGCGTCCGCTATGAGTACCGGGACCATGGAGAGCCTGGCTTGGAAGAAGTGCTGCTCAAGAAAATGCCGTGACACCCGTTCCTTGTGACAGAGCCGTTTCATGGAGAAGGGGATGATGAAAAAGGAGATTCTTCTGGTCGCCCTGGGCGGAAATGCCTTGATCCGCAAAGGACAGATCGGCACCGTGGAAGAGCAGTTCGCCAACCTGCGAACGCCCATCGGGCAAATCGCGAAGCTCTCAAGGGATTACCGCGTCATTATCACCCATGGGAACGGGCCGCAGGTGGGTAACCTCCTGCTCCAGCAGGAATGCTGTGACGCCGTTCCCTCCCTGCCTCTGGAAATCCTGGTGGCGCAAACCCAGGGTCAGATTGGGTACATGATCGAATCCACCCTGGACGCGGCACTCATGGGCCTGGGCATTCACACCGAGCAGCCTCTCGTGAGCCTGATGAGCTATGTGGTCGTGGCCGAGAAGGATCCTGCCTTTCTCGCCCCTTCGAAGCCGATCGGGCCTGTTTTCAGCGAGGAGAAAGCGGCCACCCTCCCCTACCCCACGCGTAAAACCGGAGAGGGTTATCGCCGTGTGGTCGCTTCTCCCAAACCCGTGACCATCGTTGAAAAGAGGGAGATCAGAAATCTGATTGACATGGGTTTCATCGTCATCTGCTGCGGCGGGGGAGGAATCCCTGTGATCCGGGAGGGAAGGGCTTTTTCAGGCGTGGACGCCGTCATTGACAAGGATCTCGCGAGCGCCAAGCTGGCCGAGGAAGTGGGCGTCGATATTTTTCTGATCGCCACGGACGTCAAAGGCGTGGCCCTTCACTATGGCCGGCCCGAAGAGGCCTTTCTCCGCAAGGTCAGCCTGGACCAGGCTGCCCGGTACCTGAAAGAAGGCCTTTTCCCTGCCGGTTCGATGGGTCCCAAGGTTGAGGCAGCGATGCAGTTCATGAAAAGGGGCGGCAAAAGGGCGATCATCACCTCCATCGACGCGATCGAAGAGGCGGTCTCCGGAAGCGCGGGAACCGAGGTGATAAGATAAACCTTAGGCTCAAGGTTCACGGTACAAGGTGCAAGGGAACACCTGCGAGGAGACCCACGAGAACACCCTCTGTTTGGCGCCCCCTCTGATCATCAGGAAAGAAGAGGTTGACTGGGCTCTTGAAAGGATTGAACCTGTCCTGGCCAAATGATAGATTCTACGCGACCCACGGATGCGCAAAAAGACGGCAATGGGAGGAGGAACGATGATTTCGCTCAACGTGAACGGAAAGATGTACCAGGTTGACGTAGACCCCGACGTGCCGCTCCTCTGGGTGATCCGCGACCATTTGCGCCTCATGGGAACCAAGTTTGGCTGCGGCAGGGGAGTCTGCGGCACCTGCACGGTTCACGTGGACGGCAGGGCGGAGCGGTCCTGCCAGGTCCGGGCCGGCGAGGTTCAGGGCAAACAGATCACCACGATCGAAGGGTTGCCGGAAAACCACCCGCTCAGGCGGGCCTGGGTGGAGGAACAGGTTCCCCAGTGCGGGTATTGCCAGCCCGGTCAAATCATGCAGGCTGCTGAGCTGCTCCGCCTCCATCCCAACCCGACTGGGGAGCAGATCCAATCGGCGATGAAGGACAATCTCTGCCGTTGCGGCACCTATCCGAGGATCATCAAGGCAATCCAGAAGGCTTCAAAGGGGGTGAAGACATCATGAGCCGTCCCATCAGCCGCCGGGCGTTTCTCGACCTGGCTCTCAAGGGCACGGGGCTCCTCCTGGCCGTCTCCATCAGCCCCTTGAGGGTGCGGCTTGCTTCCGCGCAGGCCCTCAAGACCGATCCAGCCCGCGGCTTCAGCCCGGCCGCGTGGCTCCGGATCAGCCCCGATAACATGGTCACGGTCATGGTGAACAAGTCGGAAATGGGGCAGGGTGTTTACACGTCCCTCCCGATGATTGTGGCTGAGGAGCTTGAAGCAGAGTGGGGCCGGGTGAGGTTCGCCCCTGCCCCTGGCCGGGATGAATTCA
>JAGUZM010000262.1 GCA_020060805.1 Deltaproteobacteria bacterium
ACCAGGCCACCTGTTCTCTCAGGTTGACGCGATCCACGATGCAGTTCTCAAAGTTGAAGACGTCATACATGACCCTGGGGGAGCAGGCTCCGATGACGAGCGTGTTCGCACCCTCATTGGCGATGTCCCCTTTGATGAGGCCAGCCCCTTCCTCGCTACAGAGGTTCGGATGGGTACGGCAGATCGGCGCTTTGAGATCGTCTGTCGCCAGTTGGCTTAACGCTTCTATATTCAGGGCATCTCCGATGCCGCATCCTGAGCATAGGTATACTGCAATTTTCTTTTCCATGGGGCTTACCTCCTCGCGATTGACTGAATGGCTTTAAGGGCTGCGGCAGTGCCGTCCTGGACCGTCTCCGAGACGCCCGTGGGGGTTCTGGTGCATCCAGCCGCGTAGATGCCCGCTTTGGCGTGTTGCGAAGCGATGAACCCGTAGTCATCATAGGGGACCTCGATGGGCAGGCGCGTTTCAGACGTGTTGGGTTGCATGCCCGTGGCAAGGACGACCATGTCCACGGCGATTTCGTTCAGGGATTCCTTGGTGGTATCCTCAACCCTCAGGATGAGCTTGCCATTGTCCTGGGTGATCTTGGCCACTTTGCCCTTGAAAAACTCGATTTTCTCATCCTTCTTCACCTTGGTGTAGAAATCCTCCAGCCGGTCCGTGGCCCGGATGTCGATGAAAAAGATATAAATCTTCGCATCCGGATACTGCTCCCTCACGTAGGTCGCCTCTTTCATCGAGGCAAGGCAACAGATACCCGAGCAGAAGGGGAGATGATTTTCATCCCTTGATCCGGCACACTGCACAAAAGCGACCGACTCGGGCGCCTTTCCGTCAGAGGGCCTGACGATCTTGCCCTGGGTCGGGCCTGTCCAGGCGGCGAGCCTTTCCATCATCACGTTGGTGATCACGTCCGGGAAGGTCCCGAAACCATAGGTGTCGAGTTTCTTTGCATCATAAGGTTTCCATCCCGTCGCCCAGACGATCGATCCCACCTTCAACGCCACCGTCTTCGGCGCCATGGCGAGGTCGATCGCGTCGTAGGGACACGCTTCCTTGACTTTTTGCGCCTCCCCGCTCTTGACGAGTGCCGGATCCAGGACATACCGCATGGGGAAAGCCATGTCGTGGGGCAGGTAGGCCGCCTTGATTTTTCTCATCCCGTAATTGAAGGCATCGTCGATTTCCAGGGAGCACGCCTCCGCGCATTTGCCGCAGCCCGTGCATTTCTCATTCACGTACCTTGGATTCAGCCGGATGTTCACATCATAACGCCCTTCGCTGCCGGCGATGCTTTCCACCTCCGCCATCGTGAAGAAACGGATTCTCGGGTTCTGCTTGATCCGCCGGAAGTTGATCTCCAGCCCGCAGTGGGGGGGGCACAGTTTTGGAAAGTAGTGATGGAGCTGCGCCACCCTGCCTCCCAGGTAGGGATTCCTCTCCACAATGATCGTGTCGTAGCCAGCTTCTGCTGCTTCAATGGCAGCTGTGATGCCGCTCATGCCGCCGCCGACCACCAGGATGCTCTGGGTCTCTGTACTTGACATGCTCTTCCTCCTCATCTCGTTAAAGAATACTGGAAACTTCCCCGCACTGCGCGATGACCTCACAGCGGAGGATTAAACGTATAAAACGCACGGCCCACGGTTGAAGTCGATAGGATGGAAACCCCCATTCCCATGCGCCGTGCGCTGTGCGCCATCAGCCTTTAAAGAACCGTGTACTTTGGACCTCCTCCGCCCTCCGGGGGAACCCAGTTGATATTCTCGTAGGGATCCTTGATATCACAGGTCTTGCAATGCACGCAGTTCGAAAAATTCAATTTCATCCGGCGATTTCCCGTTTTCTCGTCCACTTCCATTTCGTACACGTTGGCCGGGCAGAAGCGGACACAGGGATTCTGGTACTCTTTGGTACATTTGTTGTAACAGATGTTGAGGTCCGGAATCTTGAGATGGGGTGGCTGTTTTTCCTCGTGGGTCGTGCCCGAATAGTACACGTCCGTCTCCTTGTCGAAGGTGCACTTCCCGTCATACTTGATGTTGCCTTTTTCCTCCTCCGACGGCGCCTCCACCCCATAGACCGACCTGACGCTCTTGAGGTGGGTATAATCGGGCGTCGTCTCGACCCGGGCCTTCAGAATCCTCCCACCCAGCAGCCAGTAGAGGCCGCCCAGCATGAGCCCGGCAAACAGGCCTCTTTCAAACCCTTGATGGAAGTTGCGCGATTTGAGCAATTCGCTGCCGACATAGCTCTGGCTGAGAAGAGCCCGGTACTTGGAGAGCTGGGCTTCGGAAAAATCTTCCTTCACCAGGGCTTGAAAGATCGTCTCAGCGGCAAGCATCCCGGATTTCATCGCAGCGTGGATCCCTTTCAGTTTCATGCTGATGAACAGGCTGGCCGAATCACCGATGAGCATCCCCCCCGGGAAAACGAGTTTTGGAACAGCAAAGTATCCCCCCACGGGCACCGTCTTGGCCCCGTACTGGGTGATTTTGCCGTCCTTCAGGAGTTCTGTCATGTAAGGATGAAGCTTGAGCTTCTGGAATTCCCTGTGGGGATCCATGAACGGATCCTGATAGTCGAGCCCCACCAGCAGCCCGACCGAGACCTTGTTGTCTTTCATCCCGTACACAAAACCGCCGCCGTAGGTATTCCGCTTGAGGGGATACCCCATGGTGTGCACGACATCTCCCGCCTGGATCCGGCCTTCGGGCACTTCCCATACTTCCTTCACGCCCACCACGTAGCTCTGGGGGTTCTTGCCCTGATCCAGGTTGAACTTCTTGACGAGCGTTTTGGTCAGGCTCCCTCTGGATCCTTCGCCGAAGACCGTCACTTTCGCGTGGAGGTCTATCCCCGGCTCAAAATTAGACTTCTTGCTCCCGTCCGCGTCAATACCCTTGTCGCCCGTTCTGACGCCGATCACCCGGTCGCCTTCGTAGATGACCTCGGTCCCGGCAAATCCGGGGAACATGTACACCCCTCTCTCCTCCAGCATCTTTCCGATCCACTCGGCGAGCTTGGAGAGGGAGACGACATAGTGGCCGTGGTTGTTGAGGGGCGGGGGCGTGATCGGGAATTTGAAGCGGCCGCTCTCGGTGAAGAAGAGAACTTCTTCCTTCTTGACCTCCCCTTCCAGGGGCGCGCCCTTCTCAAGGTAGTCGGGGACGAGTTCTTTCAGGGCGACGGGGTTCATGACCGCGCCGGAAATTCCATGGGCACCGATGTAAGCGCCCTTCTCCAGCACGGCGATCATCAGTTCACCCAGGGCCTTTCCTTCTCCGGTCTTTTCCACATGCTCGTTGTGTTTGGCAATCAGGTTGGAGAGATGGAGCGCCCCGCTCAGGCAAGCGATCCCCCCGCCGACAAAAAGGACATCCACATCCATCACTTCTCTATCTGCCACGTCTCAATCACCTCCCCGCATCCTCTTATCCGCGTCTCTGCACAAGTTTTTTCGTATAGCACATCCGAAAAATGAAGTGCAAGCCAAAAGTACGGCAAAAAAAGCCCCGGCTGCCTTTGGAGCAACCGGGGCATGGTTCAGGTTTATGTTGGTTTACGCACCGGGCAAGGTCCAGATGTCTTTCTTGGCTAACTTCCACTCGCCCGTCTTGCGGTCCCAAGTGCAGTTGACAAAGCACTTCCAGTTCTTGTCATCCATCTTGGGCTTGTCGGCTCTGAAGTAGTACCCCGGCCACCGTGTCTCTTCCCTGAAGAGGATGGACCGGATGTGCGCTTCAGCCTGCCATGTCCTCTGGTTGTTTTCCCAGACCCTCATCAGCTCATGGTGCTCCCTGGCAGCCATTTTCTCGGAATCCTCTTTGAGAAGGGCCATCAGTTCGAGACCTCTCAGGCACAGAGAGTTGCTGGTCTTGAACCCGGAGACCACGCCGCCCGCATACTCATCCATCAGTTTCTGGAGTCGATGCAGGTACTGCCGCGGCAGGATGTAGTTGGTGTTCACTTCAGGATCCGTGGTCTCGTCCTTGTGCTTCGCCCAGAGATCGAGAGGCCGCAGGATCTTCTCCTTCAGCTTCTCCACCTCAGCATTGTCCACCTTGGGCGCCTTGCCTTTTTCTACGATGAACTTGACGGCCGCTTTTCCGGCAATCCTCCCTTCAGCATGGGAGCCTGAAGAGAATTTGTGGCTGGATGCACCGGAGCCGTCGCCCACGGCAAAGAGGCCTTCCACGGTGGTCATGTTGGCGTAGCCCCATTTGTACGGGGTAGGCAGGTCCTCAGGACCGCTCACCCAAGCGCCGGAGGCACCGGAATGGGAGCCGATGAAGTAAGGCTCGCAAGCGGCGATCTCCGAATGCTTCTCCTCGGGCTTCACGTTCAGGGCTGCCCACAGAATGGCCTGGGAAATCGTCATGTCGAGGAAGTCTTCCCACGCCTCGCTCTCCAGTTCCTTCATCTTCTTCTTGAAGGTCTTGGGGTCGTCCTTGTACTGAGCAGCGATGTTCTTGATGGCCTCGTCCGTCTCCATGTAGAGCGGGCCGTAACCCTGCTCCACGTCCAACATGCCGAGGTAGTTCCTCAGGTTGGCCGGGATGGGCTTGACCAGGCCGTAGGGTGCCCAGTTTTGCAGCTCGTTCTTCCTCACGGCCATGTAGTCGCCGCCGACAGCGCTGATGGCGCGGGACTTGAAGAGGAGGAACCAAGCGCCGACCGGGCCGTACGCATCCTTGAACCTTACCGGGATGAAGCGGATTTCCTGACAGGTCATCTCCGCGCCCGCTTTGATCGTGAAGTAGGCGCTGGAGCCTGAGTTAAAGGGCGGATACCATGACCGGCCGAAGCCCTCACCCACGGAACGGGGCCGGAACACGTGGACCGCGCCACCCATGCCGGCGATGACAGCCTTTGCCTTGAATACGTAGAATTTATCTTCCCTCGTGCTGAAGCCCACGGCCCCCACGATGCGGTTCCCATCCAGGAGAGGCTCAACCACAAACACCCTCTCGTAGATCTCTCCGCCCGCCGCGGCGATCGCGTTCTTGGCAGCCTCGGCAATGATGACCTTGTAGGACTCACCATTGATCATGAGCTGCCACCGGCCTTCATGCACATACTTGCCCTGCTCGTCTTTCCAGATCTTCAGGCCCCATTTCTCGAAGAGATGGACCGTCGAATCCACGTGGCGAGCGATGTTGAAAACCAGGTCTTCCCTGGAAATACCCATCAGGTCCCCGCGAACGTAACGGACATAATCCTCGACCGTGTTTTCGCCGTCCCTGATGCCCACATATTGGTTGATGGCCGAAAGACCCATGGCGACGGCGCCGCTTCTATCGAGGGCTGCCTTGTCGACCAGGGTCACCTTCAGGCCCTTCTTTTTTGCCCAGTAGGACGCCTCGGTGGCGGCCCCACATGCCGAAAACCCCCCACCCAGTATCAGGAGGTCAGTCTCAACTACTACTGTTTCCCATTTTGCCATATTTCCACCTCCTTCTACTTCTTCACTGTGGGAACTTCTTTGAGCCCGAGGGAGCCCGGCTCTGTTGCCAGGGCCTGGCTGTTCAGGTCTTCATGCGTTCCGTAGCCGCCAAGCGGGTCGGCTGATCCTTCAGGAGTAGTCCTGGTGGGGAACTTGAACCGCTTGATTGAGCCATCACGGAACTTCACCGTCCACATAATATCCTCAGAACCTCTGAGGGGCGTCGCACTTGCCCCCATGGGAACAAAGTCCGCGTATCCGCGAACATCCATGGCCTGCTGGGGGCAGATCTTGACGCAGCACATTCACTCCCAGCACATCTGAGGATCACGGTTGTGAGCCTTCATCTTTTCCTTGTCCAGAATCATGAGGTCGTTCGGGCAGATGTACATGCATGCGGTCTTGTCCTGCCCTTTGCAACCATCGCATTTCTGCGTAATCACATAGCTTGGCATTATCACACCTCCTAAGAAATTAACGAATAAGTTGAAATCCTATGCTCTGTTTGGTTGTCTGAAGGTTTCCTTCCGCAACACCCCCTTTCTCTGGAATAGCTCTCCTTTACCGAAGAGTTTGACGTTAATGGAAGAGCGCTTCCCCTCGCGGGCAAGCCGATTCACCTTACTTCTTCTTCAAGTCGCCCGTCGCAGCACCGTGGAGCTTGATTTCCACCTTCTCTTCCAGATGCTGGTAATAATCCTGAAGCACTTTCACCACTTCAGGCCTTGAGAACTCCACAGGCAGTTCTCCTCCTTCAGAGAGGGTCTTCCTGACCATGGTTCCCGAGAGAAGGAGCCTGTCTTCTTTGCCGTGGGGGCAGGTCTTCAACGAAGCCATGCCGCCGCACTTGTTGCACCAGAACGTCCAGTCGATGTTCAGGTTCTGGCATTTCAGGGCTCCCTTGGGAATCTCATCGAAGATCTTTTGCGCATCAAACGGTCCGTAATAATCACCCACGCCCGCGTGGTCGCGTCCGATGATCATGTGGGTGCAGCCGTAGTTCTGGCGGAAAACCGCGTGAAGGAGAGCTTCCCTTGGGCCCGCGTAGCGCATCTCCATGGGATACCCGCCCTGGATCACAGTGCCTTTAACGAAGTAGTTGTCCACAAGGACCTGGATCGCTTTGACGCGCACGTCCGCAGGGATATCGCCCGCTTTCAGCTTTCCCACCAGCTGGTGGATGTAAACACCGTCCATGACTTCCACGGCGATCTTGGCGAGAAACTCATGGGATCGGTGCATGGGGTTCCTGAGCTGGAGCGCAGCGATTCGCTTCCACCCCAGTTCCTGGAAAATTTTCCGGGATTCCGCAGGCCTCTGGTAAAGGCCTTTGAACTGCTCCGGATAGTAACTCTCGCTCAAGACTTTCACCGGCCCGGCGAGGTTGTACTTGCCCTGGGAAAGCACTTTGGCCACCCCGGGGTGCTCTGGATCGGTGGTCTTGAAAATCGCTTTGCACTCGTATTCCTTTTCGATGGTGTATTTCTCGGTGACCTGCATCGTGGCGACCGTGGTTCCTGTTTCCTCGTCGTCCAGGGCAATGTTGTCACCCTTCTTGATGCCTTCGTCGTCGGTGGAAACGGTGATGGGAATCGGCCAGAACGTTCCGTCTGCCATGGTGAACTTGTCGCAGACGCCCTTCCAGTCCGCTTTTGTCATGAAGCCGGTGAGAGGTGTGAAGGCTCCGATGCCCATCATGATGGCATCCGAGGTTTCCCTTGTGGTCACCGTGATGTGCTTCAGGTTTTTTGCTTTCTTCACCTCTGCTTCGAGCTCCTTTCCTTGGAGCAATAGAGGCATCAGTTTTTCTTGCTTGCCATGCGGTGCAATTACATCTGCCATAGATCATCCTCCTCCAATCTCTTTTTTCAATTTAAGCAGCGAGGCGTATTCGCCCTCATTCCCCAAAAACCAGTCAGACCCTGTTCCGATTACTATTCACAATCAAAGTGGAGGGAACGGTAAGCCGCGAAAATCCTCTGAGCTCAACGACTTCTTCAACCCTCCACCCGACGATCTACTGCCACACCGATTGTTCTTATGGGGGTCCGAGCGTCGCCCAGGGGATACGGATTCAGCTCACGGGTTATCCCCCAAAAACAAAAGGGAACAACCCCCCCACAAGAAAAGGTAATCTATTGCCAATGAGCTTGGAGTGTCAAGAAAAAACGAACATTTTTCTCCTTGATTTTCCAACCGCCCCATTCCTCCACACCATCCAGTGCCCTCCTCGTGAAGATCCACGCGTCAACCCGTATTCCGGAGTGCAGGAAGACAGGGGTGATGCCTTCTGTCCAGATAACTCATACTGGTAAGGTCGGGGATACCCAAAACATCCACTGACTCCACCGAGGAACCCTGCTTTCGCCTTCCATCCGAATTCCCTCCTTACATAACCGGCTAAGTTCAATCGCTTCAAACCCTTCCCCTTCTCTCCTTCCCTGTTGACTAACACCCTCAATCCAGCTAAAACTTTCCCGCTTTCCTTTCATTCCAGGCGGTCTTACCCATGCATGTGATCATCCTTGGTTCTGGAACGGGAATCCCCATGGCGCACCGTGCCTCGCCGTCCCTCCTGTATTACTCCGGAGACGGTCCGGTTCTGTTTGACATCGGCCCCGGGACGCTGCGCCAGCTTTCCCGGACAGGCATTTCCCATGAGAGCCTGAAGCAGGTTTTCGTCACCCACTTTCATCCCGATCATACGGCAGACCTGGTTCACTTCCTCTTTGCCACGCGAAACCCTTCGGTGCTCAAGAAAAGGGATCCCTTTGTCATCGCAGGGCCTGAGGGGCTCGGAGATTTCCTCGACAGGCTGAACAAGGCCTACGGAAACTGGCTTGCCCTTCCTCAGGCTGTCATGGGCGTGGATGAACTCTCCCTCACCAAACCGGACAGGAGGGGTTTCCGTTCCTTCACTCTCCTCTCCCAGCCTTTGCGTCACACTCCCAACTCCCTCGCATACCGGGTTGATCTCCCCTCGGGTAAGTCCATGGTCTATTCCGGAGACACCGGCTACTGCCAGGAGATCATCGCCTTCGCTCGCGGGGCGGATCTGCTGATCCTTGAATCCTCCCTGCCGGAGGAATATGCCGTAGAAGGGCACCTGACACCGGCTCAAGCGGGACGCATTGCCTCGTTGGCAAAGGTAAAGAAGCTCGTTCTTCTTCATTTTTATCCCGAGGTTTTGACGGCGGATATCCAGGGAGAATGCCGCAAGAATTTTCACGGAGAGCTGATCCTGGGGAGCGACCTGCTGCACCTCTCCGTTTGAATGCTTATTTTCTTTGAAGTCGAAATAGACTCCGGGAGTGACCCATGCCGAATAAGTATAAGTCCTCTGCAACCATCATCCCCCTTGAGCAGGCTGTCGGAAAAGTTCTTGCCCATGACATCACGGAAATCAGGCTGGGCCAGTTCAAGGGCGCTGCGTTCAAAAAAGGTCATGTAGTGAAAGAGGAAGACCTGCCTCACCTGAGGCGTCTCGGGAAAGATCACCTTTTTGCCCTCCACATCGCCGACGGAGAGGTGCATGAAGACGAGGCGGCCCTGCGGCTTGCGAAAGCCCTTTCAGGGCCGGGGGTCACTTATCAGGGCACGCCGTCGGAAGGCAAAATCGCCCTGAGAGCCGGCCACCGGGGGCTTCTCAAGGTGAACGTGGAAGCCCTCGTTGACCTCGGCCTCATCCCTGAGATCTCCTGCTCCTCCCGGCACAGCGACACGGTTGTCGAGAAAGGGGAAATCATCGCCGCTGCCAGGGCTGTCCCCCTCGTCATCGACGAGGAGACGCTCAACAGGGCTCTGGGGATCGGCCGAAGGGTGGGCGGCATCTTTTCCGTGAAGACTTTTTCAACCCCCCCACCGGGATCATCATCACGGGGAATGAGGTTTTCCGGGGCTTGATCGAGGACAAGTTTGCCCCCATCCTCAGGAGCAAACTTCAGGCTTTTGACTGCGAGGTGAGGCAGATCGTCTTCAAGCCAGATGACAAAGAAGAGATCGTGAAGGGCATCCACGGAGCCCTTCAGGCAGGGTCAGAACTGATCATGGTTTCAGGCGGCATGAGCGTTGACCCGGACGACATCAGCCGCGTTGCCATCGCCGAGGCGGGGGCCGGGGATATTCTGTACGGAACGCCGGTTCAGCCCGGCTCCATGTTTCTCTACGGACGCATCCGCTCTGTTCCCATCCTGGGCCTGCCGGCCTGCGTCCTTTTTCACAAAGCGACCATTCTCGACATTGTTCTGCCCCGCGTCCTGGCAGGAGAACACATCACCCGCCGCGACTTTGCAGCCCTCGCCCACGGCGGCATGTGCCTGGGTTGCAGTGAATGCCGGTACCCGGTCTGCCCCTTCGGCAAGTAACCGGCTTATTCCTCGCTTCGGCACTCCACCACCCCAGTTTGGAG
>JAGUZM010000258.1 GCA_020060805.1 Deltaproteobacteria bacterium
CGAGGCGGGGCCTCTCCAGCTTGGGTTCAAACAGAACCATTGCGTGGCCCGCAAAGGGGACGCCCTGGTGCTCATCAGGCTGCTGGAGAGCAAGTTTCCGGACTACAATGCGGTCATTCCGAAGAAAGTGAAGTTCATAGCGAAAGTGAAGAGGGAAACCCTTCTCGAAGGCATGAAGAAAATGGTGATTCTGACCACGGAAACCTACCGGGGTGTAAAGATCGGCCTTGAGAAGAACAGCATTGAGCTGGTTTCCATAAACCCGGACCTGGGCGATGCTCAAGAGAAGATCGAAGCGGAGTACAAAGGAGACCGTCTGGAGGTGGGGTTCAACGCTCGCTTTTTCATCGATGCTCTCCAAGCGATAGAGAGCGAGTTTGTGGACCTCGGTTTTATCGACAACTCGAGCCCCTGTCTGATCAAGGGAAAAGACGATGTGGGGTTCTTGGGCCTGATTATGCCCATGAGGCTTTAGTATGGCACAGCAACAAACATCTTCCAATTATGCAGCAGCTGACATCAAAGTGCTGGAGGGTCTGAGCGCCGTTCGCAAAAGACCCGCCATGTACATCGGGAACACCAGTTTTGAGGGTCTCCACCACCTCGTCTATGAGGTCGTGGACAACAGCATCGATGAGGCTCTGGGTGAGTACTGCGACCTGATCGACATCCAGATCCTGAGCGACGGGAGCGTCGTCGTCACCGATAACGGCCGGGGTATTCCCGTTGATCTCCATGAGACGGAAAAAGTCCCGGCTCTCGAAGTGGTGATGATGAAACTCCATTCCGGCGGCAAGTTCGACAACAAGAGCTATAAGGTCTCCGGCGGGCTCCACGGGGTCGGTGTGTCCGTGGTGAACGCCCTGTCCGAGTTCCTGGAGGCGGAAGTCTACCGGGAGGGGAGCATCTACCATCAACGCTTCGAGAGAGGGGCTAAGAAAACCGAACTCAAAGTGATCGGCAAGACGCCGAAGCGGGGGACCAAGATTCACTTCAGGCCGGACAGTGAAATCTTCGAGAGCGTCGATTTTGATTTCGACACCCTCTCCCGGAGGATGCGGGAACTCGCCTTCCTCACCAAGGGCGTCAGGATCCAGATCTCCGACGAGCGCACGGGCAAGCAGAAGGAATTCCACTACGAAGGGGGGATTCGATCGTTTGTGGAATACCTCAACAAGAATCGCGCCGTCCTCCATCCCAAGCCCATCTTCTTGTCCGGCGAAAAAAACAACATCCTCCTGGAAGCCGCATTTCAGTACAACGACTCTTACAATGAAATCATTTTCACCTTTGCCAACAACATCAACACACGGGAAGGGGGAACCCACCTGGTGGGGTTCAAGTCAGCCCTCACGAGGAGCATCAACAACTATCTTCTCAATTCGCCCCTGTCCAAGAACTTCAAGGAGAAACTCACCGGCGACGATGTGAGGGAGGGCCTGACGGCCGTGGTGAGTGTCAAGCTGCCCAATCCCCAGTTCGAAGGCCAGACCAAGAGCAAACTCGGCAACAGCGAGGTCAAGGGGCTCGTGGAAAACCTCCTGAACGAGGGTCTCGGCACTTTCTTTGAAGAGAATCCCGGTGTGGCAAAAAGCATCCTCTCCAAGGTCGTGGACGCAGCGCGGGCGAGAGAGGCGGCAAGGAAAGCCAAGGAGCTTGCCCGCCGCAAAGGCGTGCTGGCAGACTTCTCCCTGCCCGGCAAGCTGGCGGACTGCCAGGAGAGGGACCCAGCCCTGAGCGAGGTGTTCATCGTGGAAGGCGACTCGGCAGGGGGCTCCGCAAAACAGGGAAGAGACCGGAGGTTTCAGGCCATCCTGCCCCTCAAGGGGAAGATCCTGAATGTGGAGAAGTCGCGGTTCGACAAGATGATGTCGAGTGAAGAAATCAGAACGATGATCGCCGCTCTCGGAACAGGGATCGGGGAGAAGGAATATGACATCTCGCGCCTCAGGTACAACAAGGTCATCATCATGACCGATGCCGACGTGGACGGCGCGCACATCAGAACGCTCCTGCTCACCTTCTTTTTCAGGCAGATGCCGGAGCTGATCGAAAAAGGCCACCTTTATGTGGCTCAGCCGCCCCTCTACCGGGTGGTGGACGGAAAGAAGGAGCTCTACATCAAGGACGAGGAGAGCTTCAACGACTTCATCATCCGAAGGATATCTGAAAAGGAAGCCTTTAGCGTTGATACGGGGGAGGCGATCTCAGGGAAGAAACTCTCCGGCCTCCTGAAGGGCCTCATTGCCTACTTCCAGAACATCAGCGAGCTTTCCCGTAGAGGGTACAGCGAGGCTTTCATCGAATTCCTAGGCTCCTACGGGATCAAAGGGAAGGACCCCTTCAAGGACAAGGCATTCATGGAAGGCCTGTTTGCGGAACTCCAGAAGTCGGATTTCGTGGTCAAAGACCCTCAAATCACGGAGGACGGCCACGGCTACTATGAGTTCGAGGTTACGGAGACCCGGAACGGCGGCCAGAGCTTTCGCGCGGACTGGCAGATCTTCACATCCCTGGAGCTCAAGAGAATCATAGACATATCCCGTCAGCTGAAAGACCTGAGGGGCAGGAGTTTTACGATCGGCGGGGCCGGGGACGGCAAAATGATCAGCCGGTGGCAGGACCTTCTGGAGGAGCTTCTCAGCCGGGGGAAAAGCGGTTTGAACATCCAGAGGTACAAAGGCCTTGGCGAGATGAACCCGAGCCAGCTCTGGGAAACGACGATGGACCCTGAAAAGAGAACCCTCCTCAAGGTCCGGGTCGAAGACGTTGTGGACGCGGATGAGATTTTCAGCGTCCTGATGGGCGACGAGGTCGAACCGAGAAGGGAATTCATTTACACCAATGCCCTCGAAGTGAAGGAGTTGGACATCTAGGATGATTGCAAATCCCGATATGCCGCAAACCGTCAACATCGAAGATGAGATGAAAAAATCTTATCTCGAGTACTCCATGAGCGTCATCGTCGGAAGAGCCCTGCCCGATGTGCGTGACGGCCTCAAGCCCGTTCATCGCCGGGTTCTCTACGCGATGGACGAGATGAAAAACCACTACAACAGGCCCTACAAGAAATCGGCCCGCCTCGTCGGGGACGTGATCGGAAAGTTTCACCCCCACGGGGATGCGGCGGTCTATGACACCATCGTCAGGATGGCTCAGGACTTTTCCATGCGCTATCCCCTGGTGGACGGCCAGGGCAACTTCGGCTCCATTGACGGCGATCCTCCGGCAGCCATGCGGTACACGGAAGTCCGAATGACCCGTCTGGCTCAGAACTTTCTAGCGGACATTGACAAGGAGACCGTTGACTTCAGCCCCAACTATGACGGCTCGTTGAACGAGCCCCTCGTGCTTCCCACCTCCATACCCAACCTGCTCATCAACGGCTCGGCGGGAATCGCCGTCGGAATGGCCACAAACATCCCCCCCCACAACCTCACGGAAGTCACGAGGGCCGTGGAACTCGTGATCGATGAGCCGGAGGTCACCGTCGCCCAGCTGATGAAGATCGTCCCCGGCCCGGATTTTCCGACCGCCGGTTTCATCCTCGCCACCAAGGGGATCAAGGAAGCGTACGAAACCGGAAGGGGCATCATCAAGATCAGGGCGAGAGCGTTTGTGGAAAAGGTCGGGCAGAGCAAGGAGCGAATCATCATCTCCGAGATCCCCTTCATGGTGAACAAGACGAAGCTCCTGGAAAGAATCGCGGACCTCATCAAAGACAAAAAGGTGGACGGCGTTGCGGATATCAGGGATGAATCGGACCGGGACGGGCTGCGGATCGCCATCGACGTGCGCCGGGACGGGAAGGCCCTCGTCATCCTGAACCGGTTGTACAAATACACGCAGATGGAAGTCTCCTTTGGCATCATCCTCCTGGCGATCGTCAAAGGAAGGCCTCAACTGCTCAACCTCAAAGAGATCCTGGAGCGGTTCATCGAGCACCGCCGGGAGATCATCGTCCGCAGGACGATCTACGACCTTCGGAAAGCGGAAGAACGGGCCCACATCCTGGAAGGCCTCAGAAAAGCCCTCGATTCCCTGGATGAGATCATCGAGACGATCCGCTCCTCCTCGGATCCCAAGGAAGCCAAGGCGCGGCTGGTGGCGGACTTCGCCCTAACAGAGATCCAGGCCCAGGCCATCCTGGACATGAGACTCCAGAGGCTGACCGGCCTGGAAAGAGAGAAGATCCACTCCGAGTACCAGGATCTGCTCAAGAGCATCTCCCGGTTCAAGGCGATCCTGGAGAGCCCTGCCATGGTGCTCCAGATCATCAAGGACGAGATGAAGGAAATCAGGGAGAGCTTTGGGGATGATCGCCGCACGGAGTTTCTCCACGAAGGGGGCGAGATCGAGTTGGAGGACCTGATCGCCGAGGAAGACATGGTCGTCACCTTCAGCCATGAGGGATACATCAAGCGGAACCCGATCAGCCTCTACAGGGCGCAGCGCCGGGGCGGCAAGGGGCTCACAGGGGTGAGGCCCAAGGAAGAGGATTTCGTGGAGCTTCTTTTCGTCGCCTCCTCTCACGACTATCTTCTCTTCTTCACCAACAAGGGAAAGGTGCACTGGAAGAAGGTGCACGAGGTTCCCGAAGCGGGCCGGATGTCCAGGGGAAAGGCGATCGTCAACCTCCTGGATTTGCAGCGCGGGGAAGGGGTGGCCACGACCCTTGCGGTACGGGACTTTGAAAAGGGCAAGTACGTGGTCATGGTGACCAAGGCCGGCCTGGTCAAGAAGACCGAGCTCTCCGCTTACAGCAACCCGAGAGTGGGCGGCATCGTGGCGATCAAGATCAACGAAGAGGACGAGCTGATCGCCGCGCGGGTGTCGAGCGGCACCCAGGACATCTTCCTCACCACGAGGAAGGGCAAGTCCATCCGCTTCCATGAATCGGAAATTCGTGAGATGGGGAGGGTTGCGGCAGGGAATATCGGGATCCGGATGGACCGGGACGACCGGGTCGTGGGCATGGAGGTCCTGGATGAAGGGGCCACGATCCTGACCGTCACGGAGAACGGGTTCGGGAAGCGCACCAGGACCGAGGAGTATAGGGTGCAGGGGAGGGGAGGCAAAGGCATCCTGACGATCAAGACGACCCAGCGAAACGGACCGGTCGTTTATGCCTACCAGGTCACGGACCAGGATCAGCTGATGATCATCACCGGCCACGGAAAGATCATCCGCCTGCGCATCGCGGACATCTCGGTCATCGGCCGGAACACCCAGGGGGTGAAGCTCATCGATCTCGCTGAAGGCGAAAAAGTGGTCGGCGTCGCCAAGGTGATGGAAGACTAAAAAGATTCCTTCATTCCGCAGGCGTAGGGTGGCCGTCGTGCCCCCAATTTTGCAGGAGCGACCTCCTGTTCGGGATTTTTTCATCCTGTTGCACAGATTTCTGTGCACCACTGCACAGGAAATTGTGCAAATCCTCATGGGAACCGCCGAAAAAACAACCCATCAAAGCATTACAAAAAAAGAATCCATCCCAGAATATCCAATTATAGCTTCGATGGGGTGCCTAAGATCTCCCC
>JAGUZM010000029.1 GCA_020060805.1 Deltaproteobacteria bacterium
AACCCACACCCGATGAAGAGACATTCCTCAGGGCTTCTGCGAGACTGGTTGACCGCATCGGCGCTCGAAAGGCGGTCGGGAGGGGAATTCTCCTGGGTGGTATTCACGTTGAAGCACATGATAGCGATAAGGGACCCGAGGGAGGTGATGCATGAATACCATTGGACTGAGCCTTACTACTCAGAGCCCAGTTCTGTTGTCGCATGGGCCGCCTGCGCACCATCTCACAGAGACTATGGAAGCAGTGCCAGGCAACACCGTGCGGGGAATGCTCGCGTACCGCTACATGGAGCAGGGAGGGAGTGCGGAGGATGAGGTTTTTCACCGGCTTTTTCTCTCAGGGGAGACTCGGTTCGGTTTCGCCCGCATCAACGGCTCTCAGAGCCTGCCTCTTTCGGCCCGCTCATGCAAGTACGATCCGGGGTTCAGGAGGGACGGCGGACACGGCGTCATCGATCTTCTTCTCTCGCATGAAGGAGAAAGGCGCTGCACAGAGCGGATCTGCCAGCAGTCGATCGACTATTTTGAAGGCTCTTGGAACCCAGCGGAGGCGAAGGCGGAAAGAGTTGCCAAACGGCTAGTCACGCGCACAGCCATCGATCCTGTCCTGGGAAGCTCCGCAAGTGGGCAGCTCTACACTCAGGAAGTTATAGAGGAAGGCCAGGTCTTCCATGCCATCATAGAAGTACCGCAGGATATAGCAGGCGAAATGGAGGCACTGATTTCAACCCCGTTTGGTGCAGCGATCGGCACGGGGAAGTCTCGCGGGCAGGGGTGGGTGGAAGTGCAAAGAACTGAGCCCCCTATCTATTCCCTGCGTCTTAGCATGCGCGAACGATTTGAAGAGTTTAGCAGATCGTGGGGCTCATCCGTGCTTGCCGTGACTCTTCTCAGCGATGCCATCTTCCGCGACGACTATCTGCGGGATTGCACTGCCCCTACACCGCGTCACCTGCAACCGCTAGGCATTGATCCAGAAGTGTGGCACTCCAATCCCATCCGTGCATTTGCAGCCAGCCGCATGGTTTTTGGTTTTGACGGTGTTCCGTTCTGCCTACCACGCATGCCACGCCTGGCAGTGGTGGCAGGCAGCGCGTTTCTCTTCCAGGCGAGATCCCCCAGTTTGCCTGCAATCCCTGACGGTTCCGGCCAAGGTTGGGTAGGCGACAAGAATGGAGAAGGCTATGGCCATGTGCTGCTATGGCATCCGTTTCACCTGGAACCGGAAAAGGAGGAGAAACATGAGTAAAGACACTGCAAAAGCCTTAGACCGCCAAGTCAAACTCCTCCGCATTGAAGAGCATTTGATCGCCAGGGCAAGGCTCTTCTATCTTCTCGGGTTTTTCCCTGGTCGCCTTTCTGCATCGCAGATGGCAGCGGTTGGTGATCACATCCAACGTGGCGCCACTTTGAAAGAAGCGCAGCACAAGACAATGGATTTCCTGAATAGACAACTGGAGAAACTCGAAGCAAAAGCTAAACGAACAGGCAAGAAGACCTCCTGGCTCAAAGAGCCCTCTGGGGCCGGGGAAGAAGTCTCTCTTGGAAAGACATTGATCCATTGGATCGAGCATGAGAACTACTTCGAGGAAGCACTCAAATCCGATGAAAGCATCAGGCTTGTTGCGCTGCGGCGGTTCTGGGCAACCGTACACGGGTTGTACCGCTCACAGAAGGTTTTCCGCCGGGACATGCCATGGTGGAAGGAGGGTTTATGAGCATTCCATTCGGTCATCATCAGTTGCACAATCGATACTGTTTTGAAGGCGAGCTGGAACTTGTCACACCACTTCGAATCTCTTCCGGCAGGGCGTCGGATGAAACCGATGCACCTTTCATGCGCCTCTATGATGGGACTCTTTACGTCCCCGGGAGTTCTTTAAGGGGGGCAGTTCGCTCCGAGATAGAACGTATTCTGGCTTCTTTGGGCCATGCAGTAACCGGCCTCAGAAGTTGCACCTTGTTCGAAAAAGGGGGCGGAGGGGATTGCGCAGAAAAGATACGGGAGTTTCGCGATTCCCTGAAAAATGAGGAAAAGCGCAAAGAAGAGGATAAGGACAAGAGTGATGATCAGCTCATCGCAGAGTATGTCAAGAAGAACCTCTGCGATGTCTGCCTGCTTTTCGGTTCAGCGAGCTACGCTTCCCGCCTTGTCTTCGAGGATGGAGTCTTCGTCAACGGGAGGGGCGTGGAGAATCACACAAGAATCCGGGACGGGGTAGGCATTGATCGGGATACGGGTGCGGCGAAGGATGGTGCGAAATTCGACTACGAGGTGATCGAACCTGGTGAGAAAGGAGTCTGCGTCAAGTTCAGGATGGTTGCCGAAAACATCGGTGTGAATGGAATGGATAAGAAGCTGATCAACCTGATTCTTGCGGTTCTGAAGGAGGGACTGTTTCTGGGAGGCAAGAGGTCGGGTGGGATGGGAAAAGTCAAGCTCAGACCCAAGGACGGAAATTACTTCAACGTCACGGGATTTGAGAGCCCGCAAACACTGTGGAAAGCTCTTGTTGACGGGCGGCAGTTGGACAACCCCATCGAATGGAAGGAGGGCCTTTGATGTTTAAGCGCAGATTCTGTGAAGCCGCTTTCCAGTGGGATTTGGAGTGCGATGGTCCCTTGCTCATCCGCGATGAGCGATACGCTGAGTTCAAAGGCGACCAGAGGCAGGGTTTCCCGAGTTGCATTTTCATGAGTCATATCAGCCGACGAGAAATGGCTAGTAAGGCCCCGCAATGGGCCAACAGCCCGCCTCAGGGGCTACCCTACTACGTGCCGGGTACATCCATTCGCGGGCCGTTTCGGGCTCTTGCCGAGCGGATCATTCGCTCACTCATGCCGGAGGACGCGCTTCCGCCTTTCACGGCGTGCGATCCTTTTGAGCAAGAGGCCCCAAATACAATCGGGTGCTCCACACGGTTAGTTAAGGGAAACGAAGACAAGACCGCCTATGCAGCAGCCTGTCCGGCGTGCAAGCTCTTTGGGTGTGCAGGGCTGGCCAGCCGCATTCGCTTCGCAGACGCGGAGATACTTCTAGGGACATCCGTCTACCGAGACATGATCGGAATTGACCGCTTCACTGGCGGGGTCTACACAGGGGGCGACTCCGGCTCGGGCGCTAACATGCGACTTCATGCACTTGAGAACACCTCATTTACTACGACCGTAACGGTGACCAACTTCGAACTCTGGCAACTTGGACTTCTCGCCTACGCATTCCGGGACTTCGAAATGTGTCTCGTTCCTATCGGATTTGGCAAGACCAAAGGCTTCGGCCAGGTGAGGGGCAAAGTCAGCAAGATCGTGCTGACCTATCCCTCCGCTCAGACGCGCATCGATCACGTGGGAAGCCTGATGATCAATAAAGATGAACGCCACTTCTATGGCCTACATGACTACGACGCACCTGCTTTTGATCATCTCGACCAAGGGCGTGGGAGTCTCTCGCTTTTTCAAAGCGTTTCCGTGACCGATACTGCTGCCTTCTGGACGGCGGTCGTTCCGGCCTTCAATGCCTATATCAAGGAACTTGATCGCAAAGCTAAGGAGAATGACAAATGAGTTCTGTCATCGCCTTTGCACGAAGACTGTCGCAGCATCCTGATCTCTCAGCGCTTTTTGCATCTGGCGTCTTCCGCTACGCATGGCTCGAAGGAGTGACGGAAGCGAGACTTGCCCATATCGGAGGTGCCGTTGACTGGAGTGACGGCAAAGCATGGACTGCAGGGCGGCTCTTTGGTGAGAAGGGCGAGTACCGCTGGGAGACTGATTCCAGCGGGAAGATCCATGCAGTGGTCATCATGGATACCGAGACACCTCCAGTTTCTTGGAACGAATGGTTTCCCCTGGAATGTGAAGAAAATGCAGACTCGGACCTCATTCTCTGGGGCGAATGGATCGATCCATTCAGGGACCCAGTTGCCAATCCAAACGGAGGCCCTTTCTTCTATGCGCGGGAAATCCCCATCAAGTGCATTTTCTACCCGCTCGACCCCGATGAGGCTCGGCAGGACGGCCAAACACCGCGCCTCACCATCCGAAGATACCGCCACAAGACCGAGGGGGAGTTCATTCGGTGTGTCGGCTTTCGCATGAAAGGCGAAGAGGAAGAGCGCACCAAGAGGGAAGGGCAGCAGGAGGGTGAATCATGACACTCATCAATCCGTATAATTTTGTCCCTTTGAAGGCACAAGAGCCCAAGCGAACAAAAGGCTATCCTGGGCGGCTCCGTTTTCACGAGCTTTGTTTCACCGGCGTATTGGAATGCACCCTTACGGCATTGAGTCCAATTGTCACCCTTGATCAAAGAGACTATTCCCTCTGGAAACTGAGGGATCGGGACGGCAGCCTTCTAAGGAATAGAAAGGGCAGAGAATACAAAGAGATAAAAGTCTTCAGATTTCTGAGGGACTCCTTGGGCAACCCGATTTTGCAGGGCACTTCGCTCAAGGGAATGATCCGCTCGATCTACGAAACGATCACAGATTCCTGCCTTGCCCTCGCAGCGACTTTGGGAGACTCCATAAAGAGCCGTGACTCGATCATCTATTATGAGTATGCCGACCTGGGAAGCTTCAGAAGGAGCGAATGTCTCGAGATCCAAAGACTATGCCCTGCCTGTCGCTTGTTTGGCACGATAGGCGGAGACGACCTCCACTGCCAGGGTAGGGTAGTCTTCAACGACGCGATCCTGGTCAAACCTGGACTTGTGGAGAGTCGGTGTTATCTCAAAGAACTGTCCAACCCTAAGCCACATCATTTTGCCACCTACGCCGGGGGCAAGCACAAGGCCCAGGGAGCCCCCATCAGAGGCCGCAAATTCTACTACCACCAAGGCCCAGGGGCCAAGTTTCATGTGGAAGAGCACGAGTCCAACGACCGTTCCATCGCCATTGACGAATATGCCGACGTGGGAAGTGAGTTCTGTTTTCGGGTCTATGTGGAGAACCTGGATAAAGAAGAACTCGGCAAGCTGCTTCTGGCCATAGAGCTTTACGAGGGGCTTGGGCACAAGGTGGGCGCAGGAAAAGCCCTCGGCCTCGGAAGCTGCTCCGTCTCCGTGGACAAGACCAAAAGCCGCATTTCGACACCGAATGCCTGGTATGGAGACTGGAGCGTCAAGGATGCGCCTCACTGGTACACTCTAAAGGCCAATGAGGGTGAAATCCCAGATAGTCTTGTTGAACTTCTTCGCCTCAATAAACCAGAAGATGGGTCTATAGAGTACCCGCCTGGCAAACACTATCCGAGTGTCCCCATCGATGCTCTAGGTGTTTTCGGAGGAAATGCGGTAGCCGGGAAGCGACCGGAGGGTCCTGTGCAACGTGCTTCAACTCCTCTTCAGGTTCAACCGCCCGCAACTAGTGCAGAGGAGGAAGCTGCCTGGCTCAAAGAAATCCATGAGGACACGCTGATTTTCGTGGCCTTGGACGGCAGAGAACTACGGAGACCGAAGCGAGGGTACCAAGGAAGCGCGAAGCTTTTGAGGGTTGGAGAGTGGTTCGTATTGAGCGGAACGATTTGTGTCAAACCCGTGACCTACTAATGAGGGGGCTGCAAATGAAGAATATGCCCAAGAGGGTGTGGGTGGCGCTTCGCCTTTGGTATCCATGGTTCACCGCCTCCCTTGCGGTCCTGAGTGCTAATTGGGCTGCCACGGTCATCTTTGACACGTTGAACCTCTGGATGAAGGGAGAGGCAGGCGATCTCTCCATCCTTCGGCTCGCCTATGTAGGAATATTCGTTCTATCCGTGAGCCTTCTGTACCAACAGCGGGGCGCCCTTTTTCCGCTTCACACCCGTCAGCTTCCAGCGGAGCTTCGGAAACATCTTGTGTTGTTTCTTTCCAATTTGCATAAGGAATTTGAAGAATCGGGCGGAATACCCCCGGCGCTTGTGCTCACCAATGATCTGGACCGGGACATTCTGGCGATGGAAGAGTTGAAGCAGAGGCACCCGCCAGTGAAATGGCCCTGGGAGATGCCCCTCAGGGGAATCCGGCACCACTTGGACAGAAACACATTGCAGACCGTCACACTTATTTGCTCTCCAGAATCCCTCTCACAAGCGCACCTATTCCTGGACATTTGCAGACGTTATGAACCGTTGAAAGGAATCAAGTATTCGCTGCTCGTGCGGCGAAGGGGGCGACCGAAATTGCTGCCTTCTTCCGATCTGCATAGCGCAGCGGGGCTTCAAGGTTGTGATTTCGAAAACTTTGAAGAACTCCGTCATGCTTTGCGGTATCTGCTTGATCAGTTCAAGAATTGGAAAATAGCGGATAACGACGTTATGATCGACTTTACTGGGGGGCAGAAGGTCACCAGCCTGGTTGCTGCGACTATGACCTTTAATCGACGTATCAAATCTCAGTATGTCCAAACGAACCCCGACTATGCTGTTCTGAGTTATAACATCACAATGGCTTCTTCAACTACGCCCGGCTTGGAGCTATGACTAGAATCATCGATCTTAGAATGCTGTATGAGGATACTGCCAAGCTTTCTTCCTCGCCCGTCTATCTCAGCAAGGCCCTTGAAATGGCAGGTGAAGGCAACGAGGTAGTCCTGACGGGGAAAGCTCCCGTGTGGCTTTACCTTGCCGTCGCCCACGCTCTTCATGGCAAAGCAAGGAAGCTTGTCTACCGCTCTCCAGTCACTGGCGATGTGGTGATCTTTGATCATGATCCTTTTTGAACCGAAGTCATCACACAAACCCTTGGCGAAAGGCCGAAGACATTTGACGATGATAGCGGCGGTGACAGAGATCAACAACCTCCACTCCGCCTTCTCCCGGGTCGAGGCGTCGCGGGGAATGGCAGGGGTGGACGGGATACGCATCGGAGAGTTCAAGAAGAGACTCGCCTCGAACCTAGCAAACCTTTCACTGGAGCTAAGAACTGGTCAATACAGGCCCCTTCCGCTCCTCAAATTCCTGGTGGCAAAAAGGGACGGCTCGCCCCGGGCCCTCACCGTTCCGGCGGTGCGGGATAGGGTTGCCCAGGCCGCGGTGCTGAATGTCGTTGAACGCCTTTTCGAGGAAGAATTTGAGGATGTCAGTTTCGCCTATCGTAAGGGGCGTTCTGTCAAGAAGGCCGCCTGTCGCATCCGGGATCTAAGAGAGCAGGGGTACTGCTACGTTCTGGAGGCAGACATCGACTCTTACTTCGAGAGCATCGATCACGAGATCCTTTTCCCAAGAGTTGAGGAAGTCGTTCAGGATGAGGATATCCTTAGGCTCATCCGCATCTGGGTGAAAGCAGAGGTATATGACGGCAGAACGATTTTCACCATGGACAGAGGCCTTCCCCAGGGCAGTGTGATATCGCCCATTCTCGCAAATCTTTTCCTCGATGATTTCGATGAAGCCATGCTCGCTGAAGGACACAAGATTGTCCGTTACGCCGACGATTTCATAATCCTCACAAAACATCGCTCTCACGCAGAAGCTGCCCTTGAGCTGACAGAAGACGTTCTCTCGCAACTCCAGCTTGCTCTGGACGTAGAAGACACCCGCATTACCGAGTTCAGCCAGGGGTTCAAGTTCCTTGGGCTTGTTTTCATGAAGGATTCCATTTTCGCACCCTTCGAGCGCAAGCGGTGCAAGAGAGAAATCCTTTTTATGCCGCCTCCCTTTGATATGGAAGGCTACCTCTCTGGGAAGCGATCCTGGCCCTGAGGAGAATCATGGCTTTAGGGTGATTGCGGGGGCCGGGAATGCAGACTCACACAAAGACACTAAGCCCGGAATGTGAAAAAAAGCGATATACAAAAATCGTTTCTAAGATGCTTTTTGAAAACTGTATAAACTCTTTGTGATCTTTGTGACTCTGTGTGAGATGAAAATGGCTTTCGTGTACGTCACTGAACAAGGGGCTGTGCTCAAGAAGACCGGAGAGCGCCTCCTTGTAGAAAAGGATGAAGAAACCTTGCTTGACATCCCTGCCGACAAGGTTGAAGGCGTGCTCGTTTTCGGCAATGTGCAGTTCACCACCCAGGCCGCCCAACTGCTTCTCAACCAAGGCGTTGAGATGGCCCTGTTTACGCGCCACGGGAGATTGTTAGGTCAATTGACCTCTCCTTTCACAAAGAACATTACCCTGCGACAGGCACAATATGCAAAGAGCGGCGATCCGCGGTTCGCCCTCGCTTTCTGCAAAGCGATCATCGAGGCCAAAGTTTCAAATTCCCTTGAACTCATAAGGGAATTCAGTCACAACCACCCGGAGACCGCCCTGTCGGAAGAAACCTCGCAAATCGCCACCCTGCTTCCGCGCGTTGGCGAAGCCCTAGATCTTTCCCGTATCCTGGGCTTGGAGGGGGCGTCGTCGCACTCCTATTTCCAGGCCTTCGGGAAAATGATTCGCCATTCCTTTAACTTCGAAGGCAGGATTCGCAGGCCAGCTCCTGATCCGGTCAACGCTCTTCTGTCTCTGGGCTACACCATGCTCTACAATGAGATATGCTCCCTCCTGGACGGCATGGGTTTTGATCCATACCTGGGGTTCTATCACCAGCCCCGCTATGGACATGCTACGCTGGCATCCGATTTGATGGAGGAATTCAGATCCCCATTGACGGACCGGTTTACCTTGGGGGTTGTCAACAACAGGATCTTTCAGGAAGGAGACTTCTTCTTTCATCAACCTTCCGGAGCCATGTATTTGAATGACGACGCTAGAAAGCGGTACTTCGTTGAGTATGAACGATTCATTACCCGCCCAATGTCCGAAGCTGACGAAACAGATGAAGCCAACTTCAGGAAGCTCTTCAGGCGTCAGGCAGAGAGGCTAAATAGGGCTCTTACGAAAGGGGAAGAGTATCGGCCTTATCGATTCCGATGGTAGGGAAGAGCATCACACAAAGACACAAAGTCACAAAGAGAAAAAAATATCGTTTTTTATTTTTTTAATTTAAAACCTTCTCAACTTCGTGTCTTTGCGGCTTTGTGTGAGAACACTGTCTTTGTGGCTCCGTGTGAGAAAAAGGGGACCTCACACAGAGACACAAAGTCACGAAGAGAAGAAGATATCGTTTTTGTTTTTCTTAATCTAAAAAGCCTTTTATCTTTGTGTCCTTCGTGACTCTGTGTGAGAACAGTATCTTTATGGCTTGGCGCGAGAACATAACATGACGGAAAATGAGATCGGAAAGATTGTGGTCGATTGTGCGGTTCGTCTGCACCGGGAGCTTGGCCCCGGTTTGCTGGAAAGCGTCTACGAGGTAATTCTGGCACACGAATTGGAGGCGCACGGGCTCAAAGTTAAACGGCAAGTGCCGGTTCCGATCAGTTATGGTGGGATCGCCTTTGAAGAAGGTTTCAGGGCGGATTTGGTTTTGGATGACAAAGTCATTCTGGAGTTGAAATCGGTGGAGTCCGTAACAAAAGCACACAAGAAGCAGGTATTGACCTACCTGCGGTTGACAGGGATGAAGCTGGGATATCTCCTCAATTTCGGTGAAGCTCTGATGAAAGATGGCATTTCTCGAATAGTGAACGGGAAGGTTGAATAGCTTTTGTGCCTTCGTGGCTTCGTGTGAGAAGGATTGCCTCACACAAAGACACGAAGTCGCAGAGAGAAAATTCAGTTTATTGTTTTTCAACCCAAACAACCTATTATCTTTGTGATCTTTGTGGCTTCGTGTGAGAACAGTGTCTATGTGGCTCTGCGTGAGAAGATGATGTTGTATTCCATTTGCTATGATGTAAAAGATGATGTCCGGAGACTCAAGGTCGCAAAGGTACTAAAGGACTACGGCACGAGGGTTCAGTTGTCGGTCTTTGAAGCGGATCTTGACGCACGGAAGCTCGAACGCCTGAAGAATCGGGTGCGAAAGGTGCTGAACGACGCTGAGGACACGCTAAGGCTTTATCCCCTATGCGCCTCCTGCATGTCCCGTATCGAGATCCTTGGCCAGGGAGTTGTGACACAAGATCCTGAAGTTATTGTCATTTAGTGGACTTTCCTTTTTTCACAAAATTAAGGGTAGGTTACCGTTTCTCACTTAACTTATTGAAACATTTAACTTCCTTTTGCGTATCCGGGCTTCAGACGTTGTCTGAAATGACAACAGTACCTGCCCCTTAGGGCGGGTTACCGTAGAAGGCAGTACAACCCAAAGAAACCATTAACAAAAAAAGGAGGTGGGTGGAAATGAGATGAAGAGTCTGAGGATGATTGCGACTTTATACTGATAGCCTCTTCAAGACTGTCAACATAAAGTGGAAATGAGATGAAGAGTCTGAGGATGATTGCGACGTAATGGTATGTCCTCGGTTGGTTCCTTTTTTAGTTTAGTGGAAATGAGATGAAGAGTCTGAGGATGATTGCGACTGTTCTTTTACATCAAATTGGTGCACTGGTGGATCTTTGTGGATATAATTGACCCCGTTTTTTGGACCACGAGCTAAGGTGGATTTGAGGTAAAATCTACTAAGCACGTGGAGGGTCAAAAATGACAGCCAAGAGACGG
>JAGUZM010000372.1 GCA_020060805.1 Deltaproteobacteria bacterium
GCCTCCCCTGTATGAAGGAACGATCTTCTATATGCCCATCACGAGCCCCGGGCTTTCCGTGACAGAGGCAGGAAAGCTTCTGTCCGTGCAGGATAAAATCCTTAAGAGTTTTCCCGAAGTCCATACCGTTTTCGGGAAGGCTGGACGGGCAGAAACCTCCACGGACCCCGCACCTTTCTCCATGATGGAGACGACTGTGCATCTGAAACCGAAGGATCAATGGAGAAAGGTTAAGAAAGATTACTCCTATCTTCCGAATGCTCTCCAACCGATGGCACGAAAAATTCTTGGAGCGACTCGCCCTATCACCTATGAGGAACTGGTCGCTGAGATGGATCAGAAGATGCAGTTTCCCGGGCTTCAGAACGCCTGGACGATGCCCATCCGGGCCCGGATTGACATGCTCAGCACCGGCATACGGACGCCCGTAGGAATCAAGATAGCGGGCGGCGACCTCGATGTCATCCAGGAACTGGGGAGCCATGTTGAAATGATACTCAAAGAGGTGCCGGGTACGCGCTCTGTCTATGCCGAGAGGGTGGCCGGGGGTTATTTTACCGACATCAGAGTTAAACGGGAAGAGATTGCCAGGTACGGACTCACGGTGGGAGATGTCCAGGACGTCATTCAGACCGCCCTGGGCGGTATGAACGTCACAAGAACCGTGGAGGGACGGGAACGGTATCCCGTGAACCTTCGGTACCCGAGGGAGTTGAGAGATGACGTGGATAAGCTGAAGAGGATCCTCGTGCCGATTCCCTCCGGAGGGGTAGGAGGGATGGGAGGCAGGAGAGCTTCAGGTATGCCGGGAGGCTCGATTTCTCATGTCCCCCTCGGTCAGCTCGCAGACATAAGCATCACGACAGGTCCTGGGATGATTCGGGACGAGGGCGGCATGCTGACGGGGTATGTGTATCTGGACGTTGTGGACAGAGACATCGGCAGCTACGTGACCGAGGCCAAACAGGTCGTCATGGATAAACTCAAGATGCCCCCGGGATACTCCCTCTCCTGGAGCGGCCAGTACGAGTTCAAACTCCGGGCTGAGGAACGCCTGAAAATCGTGCTGCCCATCGTTTTTTTCGTGATTTTTGTTCTGCTCTACCTGACCTTCCATTCCGCCCTGGAAGCATCGATCGTCATGCTATCCGTGGTCTACGCGATGACGGGGGGCGTCATTCTCCAAAAAATCCTGGGATATAACTTCAGCGTCGCTGTTTGGGTGGGCTACATCGCCCTATACGGTGTGGCAGTCCAGACAGGCGTGGTGATGGTCATCTATTTGCACGAAGCCCTGGACAAAAGACTTCGTCAAGGTCCGGTCACGGACAAGGATATTTTTGAGGCCACCATGGAGGGGTCTGTTCTGCGGCTCCGGCCAAAGCTGATGACCGTGAGCGTGGTGCTGGCCGGCTTGCTGCCGATCATGTGGTCCTCGGGTGTCGGCTCGGATGTGATGAAACCGATCGCAGCGCCCATCATCGGCGGGATGATCACCTCCACGATCCATGTTCTGATCATCACGCCGGTCATCTTCGCCCTGATGAAGAAAGGTTCTTTGAAGAGGGGGACCCTGAAACCATCGGAGATGAAATTGTGAGCTGGCAAGGTTGATGTTGTCTTGCAAAACCTTAAGGGTGCGCTGAGTGCCCGATTCAAAAGGTATCTGAAAAGGAGGTCATCCTTATGAAAAGATTTCTGTCAGTCGTGGTCATTTCGGTTGTTGCTTGGATCGTTTTCCCCTCATTCTCCATCGCCCAGCATCAACATGGAAAGGCGAAGGGTGAGGTGATGAAGATGGATACCAAGGAGGTTCTGGTGGAGGGGGTTAAAGTTGTCTTCCAGATCATGGCCAACGAAGAGCACAAGAAGATGCTTGCGGACATGAAGAAGAAGGAAGATCCTGAGAAAGGAACCACCCACAATATCGCGGTCACCCTGATGGACGAGAAAACCCAAAAGGAGATCATGGGTGCCGAGGCCAACATGAAGGTCATCGATCCGGCGGGAAAGTCGCAGATAAAACCGCTAGCCCCTGATACGGCAATGAAATACTACAACGCCTACTTCGACCTTTCCCACAAAGGGAAGTACCAGGTGCTGATCGTCTTCAAGGTTGGTGATAAGAAGAGCAGTGCCGGCATCTACTACGATCTTTAAGTCGCCCCATCTGGAAAGGAACTTCCGTGATGGGAAATTAGTGGTTCGGCGCCGCTCCGGCCCTGCGCAGCAGGAGGTGTTCCAGGAGAAGGACGAGGGCGATGCCGATGACGAGGCTGTTGGCTACGAACACCCGCAGGGATCCGGGGAGCGCATCCAGGACCGTTTGAGGAAGAAACCCGACCATGGTGCCGACCAAAAGGGGTATTCCCACGACAAAATAGTCCCGGAAGGCGAGGTTCTGGGAGGCGATCGCTGAAATGCCGATGCCCACCTGGCCGCCCAGGGCGACGCAAAGGGCTGCACCGACAACCGGCGCGGGGATCACGGAGAGAAGGGCGGCGAGCTTCGGGATGAACGCGGCCAGGGCCAGAATGATACCGCAATAGGTCACGGCGAACCTGCTCGCCACCCGGTTGACGAGGATCACGCCAGGGCTCATGCTGTAGCTCACCATGCCTACGACGCCCAGGAGACCGCAAACAATACCGCCCAGCCCGCTCACAAAGATGCCTCGCGGAATGGCTTTGGGGAGCCTTTCAGGGTCCGTGATGGACGCGATCCCCTGGAGGCTGCCCAGGCTGTTCACCATCACCGCAAGGTAAGCGCAAGCGAATGAGACGAAGCCGGACCAGGAGAACCCCGGGATCGCGGGGATCCACTCGGTTGAGAAAGAGAACCAGGACGCGGAGGCGATGGTTTCCAAATCAAGCCTGCCCATGAAAAGGAAAAGGATCGAACCGGCGAACATGCCGATGAGAATGCTGATCGTTTTCCAGAAACCTGGAAGGCGATAAGAAATAGCGGCAATGAAAAGGGTCAGCCCCAGGCTGGTGAGAA
>JAGUZM010000548.1 GCA_020060805.1 Deltaproteobacteria bacterium
AGGGACGGGCCCTGATAGCTCTCCGCTTCCAGGATCGCTTTGAGGAACTGGTTCTTGTTGGCGCCCATGGCTACCGAGGCAACATACACGTACCCGTAAGTCATGGCCATTCTTCCCATGTCTTTCTTTCTCGTGGGCTTGCCCGCGGCCGCGAATTTGGCCACCGCCCCTGTGGGCGTTGATTTCGAGGATTGCCCTCCGGTGTTGGAGTAGACTTCCGTGTCCATCACAAGGATGTTTATGTCATACCGGGATGCGATCACATGGTCCAGCCCGCCGTATCCGATGTCATAGGCCCATCCGTCACCCCCGAAGACCCAAACGGACTTCTTGGTGAGGTAATCCTTCCTGGCGAGGATGTTCCGGAGCAAATCCCGGGCCGGGGACTTTTTTCCTGCGAGTTCTTTCTCCATGAGCAAGGCGATCTTTCGGCCAAGGGTTTTGGATTTTTCCCCGTCGTTCACGTTTTCCAACCAGCCGCGGAAAGCCTCTTTCAATTCCAGGGACACATCGGCGTCGCTCGCCTCGCGGATGAGGTCGGCGAGCTTGCCCCTCCTCTGATTGACCCCGAGGACCATTCCAAGGCCGTATTCCGCGTTGTCTTCAAAGAGGGAATTCGCCCAGGCAGGCCCGTGGCCTTCGCTGTTCACCGTGTAAGGGCAACTGGGCGCGGATCCCCCGTATATGGAGGAACACCCTGTCGCATTGGCGATCATCATGCGATCCCCGAAGAGCTGGGTGATCACCTTGATGTAAGAGGTCTCGCCGCATCCCGGGCAGGCACCTGAAAACTCAAAAAGAGGCTGCCTGAACTGGCTCCCCTTGACCGTGGTCACAGGCACGAGGTCATCCCTGACGGGGAGCCTGGTGGAAAAAAGGTGATTGGGCACCTGGACCTCTTTCTGGGTGTCCAAAGGCTTCATCTCCAGGGCTTTTTTCTTGGCCGGACAGATATCAGCGCAGTTGCCGCACCCGGTACAGTCAAGGGGGCTTACCTGAATGGCGAAGCGAAGCCCCTTGAACTCCTTCCCTTTAGCCTCCAGCGTCACGAACCCCTTGGGCGCATCTTTGAGTTCCTCCTCAGCGGCCAAGACCGGCCTGATGACCGCATGGGGGCACACGAAAGAGCACTGATTGCACTGGATACAGTTTTCGGGAATCCACTCCGGCACATGGATCGCGATGCCCCTTTTTTCGTACTTGGTCGTCGCCGTAGGGAAGATGCCGTCGGGCCTGAAAGCGCTCACCGGCAGTTTGTCCCCCTGCTGGGCGAGCATCGGCCTCATGACCTTCTGAACGAATTCAGGCTCGTCCTTCTGAAGGTAGGCTTCCTGGCCGGCCGTGGCCCACTGCGGAGGCACTTCGATTTTTTGTAGCGCGCCGATCGCCCCGTCCACAGCAGCCACATTCATCCTGACGATGTCCTCGCCTTTCTTGCCGTAGGTTTTCTCTATCGCTTCCTTGATGTAGTCGAAAGCCTGTTTCGGCGGAATCACCTTGGCGATCTGGAAGAAGGCGGCCTGCATGACCATGTTGATCCTGCCGCCCAGGCCCAGCTCCGAGGCGATCTTGACCGCGTCGATGTTGTAGAAGTTCAGCTTTTTCTTCGCCAGGGTGCGTTTCATGTGATCCGGGAGCTTCGTCTCCATCTCCTCCACGGTCCAGGGGGAGTTGAGAAGGAACGATCCCCCGCTCTTGATCCCTTCCAGGATGTCATACTGGTTCACAAAGGCCGGGTTGTGGCACGCGATGAAGTCGGAGTGGGTCAGGAGATAGGGGGATTGGATCCTGTGGGGCGAGAACCGGAGATGGGACATGGTGATGCCCCCTGACTTCTTTGCGTCGTAGGCGAAGTAGGCCTGCGCAAACATGTCCGTGCCCTCACCGATGATCTTGATGGCGTTCTTGTTGGCCCCCACGGTCCCGTCAGCCCCGAGACCCCAGAACTTGCACCTCACCGTGCCCTTGGGCGCAGGATCGATTTCCTCGCCAGGTTTGAGGGAGGTGTGGCTGACATCGTCCACGATACCCACGGTGAAGTGGTTCTTGGGCGCTTTGGCGCTGAGATTGTCGAAGGTCGCCTTCACCATGGTGGGGGTGAAGTCCTTGCTTCCCAGCCCGTAGCGGCCTCCGACGATGAGGGGGCGCTTGTCCGACTCGAGAAAAACCGTGCAGATGTCCCGGTAAAGGGGCTCTCCGATCGCACCCGGCGACTTTGTCCTGTCCAGGACGGCGATCCGCTCCGCCGTTGGCGGAAGGGCCTTGAAGAAATGCTCCTTTGAGAAGGGATGGTAGAGGCGCACCTTGAGGAGGCCCACCCGTTCGCCCAGGGAGTTGAGGTAATTCACGGTCTCTTCTATCACGTCGCAGCTGGAAGCCATGGAAACGATGACCCGGTCCGCTTCGGGATCGCCCGCGTAATCGAAGAGATTGTACCGCCGTCCCGTGAGGTCGCCCACCTTCTGCATCTCTTCGTGGACAATGCGGGGAATCCGGGAATAGTACGGGTTGGAGGCTTCCTTGCTCTGGAAGAAGATGTCCGGGTTTTGTGCCGTTCCACGGAGCTGAGGGTTCTCCGGGGACATGCAGCGTTTCTTGAAATCTTCGATCCCGTCGTAGTCGACGAGCTTCGCCATGTCCTCATAGCTGATGAGCTCGATTTTCTGAATCTCCATGGAGGTTCTGAAACCGTCAAAGAAATGAAGGAAGGGAAGGCTTGCGCGGATGCTCGAGAGGTGGGAGACCAGGGAAAGGTCCATCACTTCCTGTACGGAAGCGGATGCGAGAAGAGAG
The DNA here is from genome assembly GCA_020060805.1 of Deltaproteobacteria bacterium. GTDB lineage: Bacteria > Desulfobacterota > DSM-4660 > Desulfatiglandales > HGW-15 > JAHECH01. The sequence continues at coordinate 2,794 of JAGUZM010000548.1, forward strand.
AAACCGGTTTCTCTCACCGCGTTCACGTCCGAGTGGTCTCCGAAAATGGACAGGGCGTGCGCCGCAACCGCTCTGGCGGAGACATGAAAAACCGTGGGCATGATTTCGCCCGCGATCTTGTACATGTTCGGAATCATCAGAAGCAAGCCCTGGGAGGCGGTGAAGGTGGTGGAGAGAGCGCCGGCGGAGAGGGCGCCGTGCACGGAACCCGCGGCTCCCGCCTCAGACTGCATCTCGATGACCTTCAACACCTGCCCGAAGATGTTCTTGCGACCGTGGGCCGCCCACTCGTCGCAGTATTCGCCCATGCTGCTCGACGGCGTGATGGGGTAGATGGCGGCCACCTCGCTCATCGCGTAAGCGACCCAGGCGGCGGCCTCGTTTCCTTCAATGGTTGTCATTTTTTCAGTCATCATCATTCTCCTGTGTCAGGGCCATCATAAGACCGACAGCCTCTAAGATAATTGTGCGGTTTTATTGGAGTGTTGGAGTGATGGGATGGCGGAATGGTGGAGCAATGGAGCGGTGGAGTGATGGAGTGTTGGTATGAATAACGAAAAGGTCTTCTTTGTGTTCCAATACTCCATTACTCCATTACTCCAATACTCCATTACTCCTGTACTCCATTACTCCGGAATTTTACTTGCTCAGACGCTTCATGTCCTCCACGAGTTTTTTCACGGTGTCTGCTGAATGCTGCAGGGCCTTACGTTCCTTGTCATCCAGCTGGATCTCGATGATCTCCTCCACGCCCCGGTCTCCCAGTTTTAC
>JAGUZM010000109.1 GCA_020060805.1 Deltaproteobacteria bacterium
CAGCAGGTGTTTTTCAATCTCATCTCCAATGCCATCGACGCCATCGGAAAAGACGGCCAAGTCACGATCAGAAGCAAGCTGGAGAATTCCTGGATCAACGTCAACATCATCGACGACGGCCCGGGTATTCCCGATGAAAAGCAGAAAAAGCTCTTTGAGCCCTTTTTCACGACAAAAGCCGAAGGCAGGGGCACGGGCCTTGGGTTGTGGGTCAGCTACAACATCATGAAAAACCTGGGCGGAAACATCACCTTCACAAGCAAGGCGGGGAAAGGGACCGATTTCAAGGTGCAGATCCCGATTGTCCTACCGGAGAACAAATGAAATCCGCTGGGCGGATCTTTTCTCCCCCTTAAGGGCTTCGTTCCCCTTCCCTTTTTTCCTGATTTGTACTATCTTACCGCCCTGCGGTTTTGATCGCTTTTATTTTTCTCTTTTGACTGGAAAAACCCGGGACCTCGATTGTTTCATCAAGCCCGATGGTCTCGCATTGGTGTCCGAAAACCGTATTTGGACAGGGGTGATGGTCTTGGAAACCTGAGGGGAAAGATCATCCCCACCAGGCTCAGGGAGGTACACGGCATGGAAGGGTTCACAGTTCTCGTCGTGGACGACGAGGCCGATTTCCTGGATACGTTGGTCAAACGAATGAACAAGCGCAATGTCAGAGTCCAGGGGGTCGGAAGCGGGGAAGAGGCGCTTGCTCTCTTGAACCGGCAGCCCATGGATGTGGTGGTCCTGGATGTCCGAATGCCGGGGATGGACGGGATTCAGGTCCTGAAAGAGATCAAAGAGCACTGGCCCCTTTTGGAGGTCATCATGCTCACAGGCCACGCGAGCCTCGAAGTGGCCATCGAAGGAATGGAGCTCGGCGCTTTTGATTACATGATGAAACCGATCGACATCGATGAGCTCCTGTACAAACTCCAGGACGCATACAAGAAGAAATTCATACAGGCGGAGAAGATAAAGAAAATGAAAGAGGTGTCCGCAGCAGGAGAATAGGGGGCTCCCGCAGAGAACGACCGTGCCGCTGGATGGTTGAGGTGGACAAGAGAGGAGGCGAAGAGAGGGCGATGGGTTTCTTCGGACAACGGGGACGATTCATGATGGCAGGCGCAAGGGCGCACGCGCAGTGGGAGATCGGGGTTTCGAGAACCATCCTGGGGGACAAGAGGCGCATCCTCCTGCTCATCCTGTTCACGTTGCCGGCGATCGTTGGGAGCATTGCCTTCGCGGACCAGGTTGGGGAAAGGCTTCCCGAATTTCTGGGGGGAAAGTCGGCCTACAGCCCGGCGTTTTATTCCACCGGGATATTCGTGGCTTCGATCCTGATCGGGATCATCGCCGGGCTGATCACGGGCTGTATCGGTGCGGGAGGCGGTTTTGTGATCGCCCCCGCGCTCATGAGCGCGGGGATCAAGGGGATCCTGGCAGTCGGTACAGATCTTTTTCATATTTTCGCCAAGGCGATCATGGGGAGCGTGATCCACAGAAAGCTGGGGAACGTGTCCGTGCCCCTGGCTGTGGTATTCCTGATCGGCGCCATCATCGGCGCGACCCTCGGCGGGCTGATCAACCGCGTGCTTTACGAGATCAATCCCATCCTGAGCGACGCATTCATCACCACCATATACGCCCTGATGCTCGGGTTCCTCGGCATCTATGCGCTGCTCGACTTCCTGAGAGCGCGAAGGAGCATGAAGAAAGAAAGAGACTTCCACGGGGTGGGCAAGGACGTCCACGGCGGGAAAGACGAGGGAGCGGACATGGGGGGCCTGCCGAGAAAGATCCAGGCCGTCAAGTTGCCCCCTCTCATCAAGTTCGACTACGACTTCACTCCCGGGGGGAGGAGCATTTCATGGCTTTTCCTCGTCCTGAGCGGCGCCCTCGTCGGGCTGACCGCAGGGATCATGGGCGTCGGGGGCGGCTTCCTGACATTCCCTATCTTTGTATACGTCCTCGGCGTTTCTTCGATGACCACGGTGGGTACAGACATTTTCCAGATCATCTTCACGGCCGGGTATGCGGCGATCACGCAATACGCCATCTATGGTTTTATTTTTTACACCCTGGCCATGGGCATGCTCCTGGGGTCTCTGATCGGCATCCAGGTTGGGGCCATGTCCACCCTGGTCGTCAAAGGAATCACCATCCGAGGGTTCTACGCCATGGCTGTCCTGGCCGGGTTTGTGAATCGTATTTTCGCCCTCCCCGGGAAGCTGGGTGACATGGAGGTCCTTCCCATATCGAAGGGGACAGGAGCTTTTCTGGAGAACATAGGCATTGTCGCCTTCTTTATCGTGGTGGGAGGATTCGGCGTCTGGGTGATCGGAACTTTCGTCCGAAACCTCAGAGTTCTCAAGGGGAGGAGGCATAGGGATATGATCGCGAAAAAGAGACAGTTCTACACGGGGCTCGGGTTGATGGCTGGGTTTGTGGTCGTCCTCATCCTCTTCTTCCTGCCCCTTTACGAGGGAAAGAACGGCCTCGACTACCTTGATAACCTCTACAATTCGATTTCCAAGGGGTCGGCCTACTACATTCCGAAAGCGAAGGAAGAGGCGGGCGGATTCAAAGGCAACAGGGTCAGCCTCACCCTGAGCATGGGGGACCCCAAGCAGGCGGAACAATGCGCCCTTCTCTTCAGAAAGAGCGGATCTGACGCGGCCGTGAACGGGAACGTTTTGAGGGTTGACGGGGATCTCGGCGTGATCCTGGAAAGCGCTCTTGCCGATTCCGACGCCATGTACAAGAATGAGGGGAAGAAAGTGGCCGATAAGTACGGCTACGAGGAGCGGCTGGCTCTTTTCAACTGGTGGAAGGCGATGCAGGAGATGGACAAGGATCTGGGGAAGCAGAAGAAGTTCCAAGAGAGAAAGGTCGTCACCCTGGTCCAGAAAAAAGCGGTCGAAGCCTCCTACAACTTTTACAGCCTGGAGGCTCAGAATATCGGTGAGCGGTGGGGCATGGTGTTTTTCTCTCTCCTCTTCTATGTCGTCTACACGCTCTGGTACGGGTTTGCCATCCTGTTCATGTTTGAGGGCTGGGGATTAAGATTAGGACATTAGCAAACCAAGATGGGCGGAGTGCTTGATTTCCTAAGAACGCTCTTCTCCAAAAAGCAGGCGCAGGATGCCTCCAGCGCCGAAGCGCTCCGGATCGCCTTCAAGGGGCGTTACCACGCCTTCAAGCTTCTTCTGAACGCAAACAACAGAGCCCTGGACGTGATGACGGAAATCGAAAAGGCCCTCCAGGGCACCTGGCCTTTCGGGATGAGCTTTGTACGCTCCCGCTGCACCAGGGTCTCCACGGACGTGTTCCAAATCGTCAAGAACATGAATGACCTCACCCCCGGGAAGTACGATGCCCTGTTCGGCAAGTTCAAAGAAATCCAGATAAAAATCAATCCCTTTGTCCGGCCGAAAAACCTCTCCCGCGAAGGTCCTCTGGTCATCCCTTTTCATGAGGTGGACAAAAGCATGGCGGACCAGGTGGGGAGCAAACTCGCCAACCTCGGAGAGATCAGCAGGCAGCTCCAAGTCAACGTGCCCCGGGGGTTCGCCGTCACCGCCGCGGCGTATGAGCATTTCATGCAGTCCAACTCCCTCCAGGAGGAGATCGACAGCCGGATTCAGGCGGCCGACGTGGGAGAGCTGGACCAGCTTTATGCCCTGAGCGCCTCCATCCAGCAGCTGATCATCGGATCGCCTGTTCCCGATGAGCTGGGTATGGCGATCATGGAACAGTTCCAGGTGCTGGAAAAGGAAGAGGGGCGGAAAATCACGGTCGCCATGCGGAGCAGCGCCCTGGGGGAAGACCTGCCCGGGACCTCTTTTGCCGGCCAATACCGCTCCGAGCTCAACGTGAGCGGGGAACACCTCCTCCAAGCGTACAAGGAGATTGTGGCGAGCAAGTACAGCCTTACGGCCATGAGCTACCGGCTCAACCGGGGCATCCGGGATGAAGACGTGGCCATGTGCGTCGGCTGCCTGCGGATGGTCAACGCTGTGTCGGGGGGGGTGATGTATTCCAGGAACCCGGTGAACATCAGGGATGACGCGGTCCTGATCAATGCGATCTGGGGTCTTCCCAAATCGATCGTGGACGGCAGCTCCACCCCGGACATGTTCCTCGTCTCCAGGGGAAGCCCGATGGTCATTCGGCAGAAACAGATCGCTCTGAAGGACCAGAAGTTCGTATGCTATCCGGACGAGGGGGTCTGCCGCCTGGATATGACCGGCGAAGAGAGCGAGAAGCCTTCCCTTACGGATGAGCAGGCTCTGGCTCTTGCCCGCCTGGCCGTGGCCGTGGAGGACCACTACCGTACCCCCCAGGACATGGAGTGGGCTGTTGCCGAAGACGGGTCCGTCGTGCTTCTACAGTGCCGGCCCCTGCAGCAAGTGGACAAGGGGCAGGAGGAGGAAAGAGGTGAAGGGGAGACGGCGGCGGGATCCGTGCTTCTCAAAGGGGGAGTCACCGCGAGCCCCGGTGTGGCCTCAGGGCCGGTTTATGTTGTGAGGAAAGACGTGGACAGCCTTCAGTTCCCGAAAGGGGCGGTGCTCGTTGCCGAGCAAGCCCTTCCGCGCTGGGCAACCCTTCTCAACCGGGCCGCAGCCGTGGTCACGGAAAGGGGGAGCATTACGGGCCACCTTGCGAACGTGGCGAGAGAATTCACCGTCCCCGGCCTCTTCGGGGTGAAAAACGCGACGAATGTTCTCAAGAAAGGCCGGACCGTCACCGTGGACGCGGAAGGCCGCAGGGTCTACGAAGGCCGGGTGGATGAGCTTCTGAAAAGAGAAGGGGTGCCGCGAAACCTCATGGAGGGAAGCCCGGTGTATGAAGCGCTCGAGGGCGCGTCGGAATTCATCATCCCTCTCACCCTCCTGGACCCCGACGCGCCGACCTTCAGGGTCGAAAAATGTCAGAGCTTTCACGACATCACGAGGTTCTGCCACGAAAAATCGGTGCACGAGATGTTCCAGTTCGGGAAAGAGCACCGGTTCCCGGAGCGGTCCAGCAAACAACTCCTTTGCGACATTCCGATGCAGTGGTGGGTGCTGAACCTGGATGACGGGTTCAGCGAAGAAGAAGAGGGCAAGTTCGTCAGGCTGGAGAACATCGTTTCCATCCCGATGCTCGCCATCTGGGAAGGGATAACGGCCAAGCCCTGGGCAGGGCCTCCGCCCGTGGACGGCAAGGGGCTCATGTCCGTGATGTTCGAGGCGACGAGGAATCGGGCCCTGGTCCCGGGTCTTCGCTCCAATTACGGGGACCGAAACTATTTCATGATTTCGAAAAACTATTGCAGCCTCAATTCCAGGCTCGGTTTTCACTTCTCCACGATCGAGACCCTGGTGAGTGAGAGGGCGAGTGAGAACTACGTCAGCTTCCAGTTCAAGGGGGGTGCTGCGGATTTTGAGAGAAGGTACAAGCGCGTCGTGTTCATCAAGGAGATTCTGGATGAATACGAGTTCCGGACAACCATCAGGAAAGACAACCTCATCGCCAGAATCGAAGACCAGGATATGGAATACATGAAGGGGCGCCTGAAAATGCTCGGGTTCCTGACCATCCACACCAGACAACTCGACATGATCATGTCCAACCCCGCCTCGATGAACCGCTACTGGAACGAAATTACCGCCGATATCCTGGAGCTTTTCCAGGATCATAAGCAGGCTGCGGAGAAACAAGACGAAGTTTGAGGGGGCCTAAAGAATGTCTTGAATTTTCCGCAGACCCCACTATGATAGCGTGGGTTTTGAGGCCTTTATTCCCGCATTGCACTCAGCAGGGCGAAACAACCCGATTCAATTAAAACGGATGAGAGAGGGACTTCGGGGTCGCGAGAAGTCTCCTGAAAGGATGAGATCGCACAAAGGAGGAGAGTATGGCACATCACGGGAGCGCTGCGAAAACGCTTGAGCCAAAGGGCTTCTGGGCAAGCAAGCCCGGATACAAGCCTGTGTTGCTGCTGATCGCTTTGTTTGTCTTTTCATTTCTGGTGATTATCCCCCCTCCCCAGAGCCTGGTGGACCTGGTTGGCAAGGATCACCCCTCAGGCTACCAGTTGCCCAGTGGCGCCAACACGATCACGGATGCGGTGAACCGGAAACTCAACCCGGACGCTTTCAAGAAAGACGATAAAAAGACGGCCCATGATGAAGAAGGGGTAAAACAAAAAGAGCGGCCTCTTTTGACGAGCAAGGAAGTGGCTCAAATGGCCAAGGTCACCCTCGCCATCTTCGGCCTGGTGGTCTTTTTGTGGGGAACGGAGGCGATCTTCCTGGGAGCAACGGATATCCTGGTGGCGGTCCTGCTCTACCTCTTCGGCATTCTTCCGATAGAAGAGATCTCCAAAGCCTACATGCAGGATGCGGTTTTTTTCATTTTCGGCATCCTCGCGGTCGCCGTCGGGGTTTCCAAGACCGGCCTCGACAAGCGGATCGGCCTGATCCTCCTGAGCCGGATCAAGAGCGCAAAAGCCTTTGCCTTCATTTTTTTCCCCCTCATCGCCATGTCGGCGAGCTTCCTCTCGGAGCATGCCCTCGTCGCCCTTCTGATCCCGGTCCTCATGGGTGTCTACAAGGTCACATGCCGGATGTTCGGGGTTGAGAAGGACAGGGCTCTCGCCATCTTCCTTCTCCTGGGGATCTGTTTTGCGGCCAACCACGGGGGACCGGGTTCCCCTGCTGCGGGAGGCCGCAACGCCATCATGGTGGGCTATTTTACGGGTTACGGCATCCCGATTTCGTTCCTCGAATGGATGATGTACGGCATGGCCTTTGTGCCGGTGATGGGCGTGATCATCGGGGCGTACATGTACATCATGCTCAAGAGGAAGTTTAAGGTCAAAGACATGAACCCGAGCGAGGTTGTCAAGGCGGAAGTGGCCCGGATGCCCAAGTTCGGCGGGAAAGAGGCGATCATGGCGGTGATCCTGGTGATCCTCGTCGCCGCGTGGATCATCCTGGGAGAGGAATTCGGCCTCGGCGGGCCGACCCTCTACGCCGTCTTCGCGATGTTCCTGGCGAGGATCCTCACCTGGGACGACATCCAGGAAGGCGTCGCCCTGGACGTGGTGGGTCTCTACGCCGCGGCCTGTGCCATGGGGGTGGCCCTCAAGTTCACGGGAGGCGCCCTCTGGATGGCCCAGGCCTTTGTGAGCGTGCTCCCGGACTTCATGGCCAAGGGAGACAACCTGGTCATCGGCGTGAGCCTTCTCACAGGGACCATGACCAATTTCATGAGCGACGGTGCGACGGTCGCCTCCCTTGGGCCCATCGTTCTGCCGATGGCTGAACTGGCCAACGTCCACCCGTGGAAGGTCGGCCTTGCTTGCGCATTCTCTTCCTCCTTCGCGAACGCCCTCGTGGTGGGGACGCCGAACAACGCCATCGCCTTCGGGATGGGGAGAGATCCCGAGACCGGGGAAAGGCTCCTGGATATCTATGACTTCGTGAAATACGGGGTTCCCGTGACGATTTTCGCATGGCTCGTGCTCTGGTTCTGGACCGCTTTCGGATACTGGCAGTTGCTCCCGTGGCCCGCGGTGAGGTAGAATGGCGCCTTGAGGACAATCTGAAAGAAACGCTTTTCCCAAGACGGGCATCGGCATGAAAACGTCCCTTTACGCAACGCTCCATAGGAAGATCATCCTCATCACCCTGATCGTCTCTCTCGCTCCCCTGTTTATTCTAGGGACAACGATCTACCAGCAGTTCGCCCAGATGTACCGGGGCAAACTGGAGGAGCAGATCCAGTACCGGGCAAGGGCGCAGGCGGAGGCGGTGGACCTCTTCTTGAAGGAGCGGGCCGCCATCCTGGCAGCCCTGGCCGATACCCAGACGTTTCAGGAGCTCAACAACGACAAGAGCCTTTCTCACCTTTTCCAGGTCATGAACCTGAGGGCCGGAGCTTTTGTGGACCTGGGGGTCATCAACAACTCAGGCCAGCATCTCGCCTATGTCGGGCCCTATGATTTGAAGGGCGTCAACTACTACCAGGAGGACTGGTTCGGTGAAGTGATGAGCAAGGGCATTTACATCAGCGACGTGTACATGGGATACCGGCAATTGCCCCACTTCATCATCGCCATCAAGCGCCAGGAGGGCGAGCACAGCTGGATCCTGAGGGCCACGATCGATCCGGACATTTTCGGGGGGATCGTGCGGGCCGCGCAGGTGGGAAGGACGGGGGATGCCTTCATCATCAATGGCGAAGGGTTTTATCAAACCCGTCCCCGCTTCGAGGGGCAGATCCTTTCGGTGTCCAATTTGGACCCCTATCTTTTCGGGGGAAGGACGACCCTCGTAGAGAAGAAGGAACCGAACGGCAGGAGTATCCTTTATGCGGGCAGCTGGCTGAAGAATGACAAATGGCTTTTGGTCATCAGCCAGGAGATGGCGGAGGAGATGACAGGGCTTTTCGCGACACGGAATGCCATGATCGCCATCCTGGTTTTCGGGATCGCGGCGATCGTCTTCACCACGATCGGGATCACCAGGCTGACGGTCAACCGGCTCAAGGAAGCGGACTCCCAGATGAGCGCCCTAAACGCCCAGCTCATGCAGTCGGACAAACTGGCGGCGATAGGGAAGATGGCCTCCGGCGTGGCCCACGAGATCAACAACCCCCTGGCCTCCATCCTCCAGCGAACGGGGTGGATCCAGGATCTTCTGGAGAAGGAGGAGTTTCGGAAGAGCGAGAGCTTTGAGGAATTTCGGACTTCTGTCCGCAAAATCGAAGATCACGTCGAGAGGGCCCGAAAAGTGGTTCACAACATGCTGGGGTACGCGCGAAAGATGGAGCCACGCGTCGAGGACGTGGATGTAAACGCCACCCTGAACCAGACGATCGACATCCTGGGAAATTTCGCCCGGAACAACAACATCGTCATCCAGACCGACCTTGCGGCGGATCTTCCCATCATCGCCGGGGATCAGGCGAAGCTCCAGCAGGTCTTCCTCAACCTGATCTCCAACGCCATCGACGCCATCGGCAAGGACGGAAAGATCGCGGTGAAAAGCGCGCGGGCAGGATCAGCCCTTCAGGTGAGCGTGACCGATAGCGGCGACGGCATACCGGAGGACCTCCAGAAAAAGGTGTTTGACCCGTTTTTTACGACCAAAGAATCGGGCAAGGGCACAGGGCTGGGCCTCTGGATCAGTTACAACATCATCGAGAAAATGGGAGGCATGATCTCTGTTGAGAGCAAGGTGGGACAGGGGACCACCTTCACAGTGAAACTTCCCATCACTATCCCGGAAAAGAAATAACCCCACCCTGCGGGGGCGGAAAAAAGAGCGGAGAAGATGAAAGGAGGGTGCCATGGATTATTTTAGAGCTTTGATCGTCGATGACGAACAGGAATTCCTGGAGACCCTGGTCAATCGCCTCGGGAAAAGAAGCATTGACACCACGGGTGTGCGAAGCGGCGAAGAGGCGATCGAGGTGATGAAGAAGAAGCTGTTCGACGTGGTCATCCTGGACATCAAAATGCCCGGAGGCATGGATGGCATCGAAGCGCTGCGGGAGATCAAGAAAATCCAGCCTCTTGCTGAAGTGATTCTCCTCACCGGCCACGCCTCCGTGGAAACGAGCATCGAGGGCATGAAGCTGGGTGCCTTTGATTACCTCATCAAGCCCATCAGGCTCGAGGAGTTGCTCAATAAGATGGCGGCGGCTTTCGAGAAGAAGAACGCCCACGATCAGAAGATCCGCGCTGCAAGGATCAGAGAGCTGGTCCGGTACCCGGGAAGGGTCCTGGAACAGGAAAAGGAGGAGGAGAAGAGGTAGGACGGGCTTCTCCGGCAGAGGACGGCGTGGACAAGGCGGAACAGCGATACCAAAGACTGAGGAAACTCATCCTGGGGATCATGATCCTCGTGCCCTTCATTCCTTTCATCCTGATCCTGGGGATCGGCTATTACTACTTCACCACGTCCCTGGAAACCAACACCATAGCGAGCATGAAGCGGATCGTCGAAGACCACAGGACGATGATCGAGTCTTTTCTCCGGGAGCGTCAGGCCGATCTCCAGTTCATCGTCCATTCCTACCGCTTCGAGGACCTCGCTGACCCGGAGAGGCTTTTCAACGTGTTCAACCAGCTTCAGAAGGAATCCCCCACCTTCATCGACCTCGGTCTATTCAACGAAGAAGGCATACACATCAACTACCACGGGCCGTACAGGCTCGTCGGGAGGGATTACGGGCAGGAGGCGTGGTTCAAACAAGTTCTCAAGCAGGGCATCTACATGAGCGATATCTTTCTGGGCTACCGGCGAATCCCTCATTTCATCATCGCCGTGGCCAGGGAGGAGCAGGTAAAGAAATGGGTGATCCGCGCCACGATTGATACCTATATGTTCACGGACCTGGTTGAAAAGGTCCGGATCGGAAAAACGGGGGAAGCCTACATCCTCAATGCCGAGGGGGTCTTCCAGACACAGAGACGCTCCGGCGGAAACCTGATGGACCAGGACCCGGACAACATGGCCGAGGCGGGCAGGCATGAAGGGATCAGGGCGTTTGTGGGAAAAGATTCCCGGCAGGAGGATTATCTCTACGCCACCACCTGGCTCAAGGGCAAGGACTGGATGCTCGTGGTGCGGCTGGAAAAAGACGACGCCTTCAGAGCCCTTCGTTCAGCGGCGTACATCATCGTCTTCATCAGCCTTCTCGGCGGGGTGGTCATCGTTTCGGTTGCGTTTTACACGACCGGCCACATCATCAGGAAAATGGAGCAGATAGACACTGAGAAAGAACAGCTGGGGAAGCAGCTTGTCAGGGCGACGCGCCTTGCAGAGCTCGGCCAGATGGCAACCGGTTTTGCCCATGAAATTAACAACCCCCTCCAGATCATGAAGACAGAGCAGGCCCTGATCGACGCCATCTTCTCCGACCTCAAGAACAGGGGAGAGCTCAAAGAATCCCCGGACCTTGCCGACATGGAAGACTCGATGAAACAGATCATGCTGCAGATCGAGCGGTGCGCCGACATCACCCAGGCGATCCTCAAGTTCGGCAGGAAGAGCGAGCCGGTTATCAAGGACCTGGACCTGGCCAGTTTCATCCCTGAGGTGAGCGCCATGATCGAAAAGAAAGCGAGCGTCCAGGGCATCCGGCTGAAGCAGGTCATTTCCGAAAAAACCCCGGCTGTCCGCGGCGACCCTGCCCAGCTTCAGCAGGTCCTCGTGAACCTGTTCAACAACGCCATCGATGCGATCGCGGAGAGGCACGGCTCGCAGGGGGGAGAACTGGCCGTGGAGGTGGGCCCCGGCGAGGACGGGAAGGTCAAGATTGAGGTGAATGACAACGGGATCGGCATCAGCCCGGAGAACCTGAAGAAGGTCTTTACGCCTTTCTTTACGACCAAACCCGTGGGAAAAGGGACAGGGATGGGCCTCTCTGTCTGCTATGGGATCGTTGACAGCATGGGGGGAACGATGGAAGTGAGCAGTGAGAGGGGCGTTGGGACCACGTTCACGATTCGGTTGCCCGCAGCAGCATAGAGAAAGGAATGGAGTAGTGGAGTAGTGGAGTACTGGAATACTGGAACAACAACCAATTCGTGGTCCATTTTTCCTCAACACCACCACTCCATCACTCCATTACTCCAACACTCCAATCTTTTAGATAGGGGGAAATCATGGAAAAGATGAGAATCATGCTGGTGGATGACGAGGAGCGGTTTCTCCAGACCACCCAGAAGCTTCTTGCGCGCAAAGGGATGGATGTCATCACAGCAGCGAGCGGATCAGAGGCGATGGATAAACTCATCATGGAGAACGTCCATGTCGTGATCTTGGATGTGAAAATGCCCGGAATGGACGGTATCGCGACCCTCAAAGCGATCAAGAGCCGGTACCCTTTGATCGAGGTCATCATGCTCACCGGTCATGCAACCGTTGAATCCGCCGTGGACGGCCTCAAGTCGGGTGCGACGGATTACCTCATGAAACCCACGGACATCGATGAGCTGGTCGCAAAAGCCGAAGAGGCTTATGCGAAGAGGAAAGTCCTGGAAGAAAAGATTCGCGTCGCCCAGTCCAGGGCAGTCCAGAAATCGCCCCGGGAAATCTTGAGAGAAACGAAGAAGTAGTCTTGAAGCGGCCCAGGATTGAAAGAAACGTTATCATCGTCGTTTCAGCCGTAGCCCTGTTCTTCCTCGCTGCGGGTGCTCTCCTCGGAATATGGTCTGCGGGTGAGATGAGAGAACTCGTGAGCGAGCAATTCAACGCGCAGCAGCTCGTCCTCGCCCGCCACGTGTCCTTTCTGATTGAAAAACAAATCCATTTTCTGGAAAGGGAACTCCTCTTCCTGCAGAAACAGTTCGACCAAAAACGGTTTGACCCGGAGGTTCATCACGACCAGATACAGCAGGCTTTCCAAAGGGTGCTGGAGAGCGGGGTCTGGAAGATCGAGATCCTTGACCTGGATGGCCGGAAAAATTATACCTTCCTGCCTTACAAGGCGTGGTCGGTGAAGGAAATCCCGGGGGAAGGGTATACTTATTTGCCGGCCTTTGAAAACCTCAGCGGCCGGAGTGTCTGGATCTCCGACATCTTCATCAAGCCTTTTGGTCTCGACCAGTTCCTGGGGGTCCCCCTGCCTGCGCCGTCGCCCACGGTGCTCCTCTTTAACCTCAACGTCTCCTGGTTCCTGAGCCCTTTCCTGAGCGAAATCCGATCCGGCAAAACCGGGTATCCCTGGATCATCGATCATAAAGGGAGATTCCTCTACCACCCGAACACGGATTTCATAGGAAAGGGCGCTCAAGAAATCCGGGAGGAACTCCTGCCCGGCATCCCACTGGATGCGATCAACCAGATTCAGAGAGACAAGATGCTCCAAGGGACGATCGGGACGGGCTGGTATTATTCAGGCTGGCACAGAGGGATTACGGGAAAGATCAAGAAGCTGATCGGCTTTTGCCCGGTCCACATCTCGGACAACCCCCCTCAGCGATGGTCGGTGGCCATGGTGGCTCCGGTGTCGGAAATCGAAGACACGGTGGAGAGGGCGTACCTCAAGCTTTTTTTATGCAGGGGCTCGTCATTTTCGTGATCCTCCTGGGTGCTGCTGCGGTTCTCTACTTTGAAGTGAAGTGGGCAGGGGTTCTGGAAACCAGGGTAAGCCGGCGGACCGAAGAGCTGATGAGGTCGGAAGAAAAATACCGCTCCCTGGTGGAGAGTGCGGAGGACTTTATATTCACGGTAGACTCCGAAGGGGTTTTTCAGTCCATGAACAGCTTCACAGCGACCTTCTTCGGGGGACGGCCGGAAGAGTTCATCGGCAAAGGTCTCTCTTCCCTTTTCCAGGACAAGGTTGCCCAGGAAAAGCTCAAGCTGGTCAAGCTTGTCTACAGCCATGGGAAGAGCGTCCGGGATGAATTTGAAGTGGACATAGGGGAGCGCAAGATCTGGATCAGCGCCAATTTCATGCCCCTCAAGAACGAGGTCGGTGCGGTTAATGCCGTTTTGTGTATCGCCCGGGACGTGACGGACAACAAGAACCTGGAAAGGCAATTGATCAACACGGAAAAGCTCGCGTCCCTGGGAACCCTTGCGGCAGGGGTGGCCCATGAAGTCAACAATCCTTTGGGGGTGATCCTCGGTTTCTGCGACCTCCTCCTGAGGAACAGCGACAAACAGTCCCAAGCCTACGAAGACCTCAAGACGATCGAAAGACAGGGGCTGCACTGCAAGCAGGTGGTTGAGAATTTGCTCAGTTTTGCCCGGCTGGGGGAGGGACAGAGCGAGACTTCTGACATCAACCTTTGTATGGAAGACATCATCAAAGTGGTGAAGCACACCCTGGAGATGAACTCCATTGACTTGGTCCTGTCTTTGGGGGAAAATTTGCCCCTTGCGAGGGGAGATTCCCGGCAGCTCCAGCAAGTGTTCCTGAACCTGATCAACAATTCCATTTATGCCATGCCCAGTGGAGGGACCCTGAGGCTGCGCACTTACCTGGAGCGGCCCACA
>JAGUZM010000179.1 GCA_020060805.1 Deltaproteobacteria bacterium
CGGAATTGATCAACGAACTTCTGAGACACGATCTAGCTACCATTTGCCGAATGGTCCTGCAACAGGAACCGTGGTACGATGCCTTCTCAAGGAGGGGGCATTATGAATGGCTTCAAGAAAGAGCTTTCGAGACGGCAGGTGAAGGCCGGAGGCCGGCGGTGGCTCTTTGTCCCCTATGACCAGCTGAGCGACAAAATAGGCCCGCTCTCCAGGGAAGACCCGGGGAGTCTGGGGATCGTGCTCGTGGAGAGCCCATGGAAAGCGGCCCGCCGTCCCTACCACCAGCAAAAACTGGCCCTCATCCTTGCCAACCTCCGCCACTTTGCCTTGGAGCAAGCCCAAAGGGGCGTGGCTGTCAGGCACGTGGTCGCGAAAGGTCCCTATGCCACGGCCCTCGAGCCCCTTATCCCCGAGTTGGGGGTCCTGCGGGTCATGATGCCTGCGGAAAGAGAGCTCAGGAAGGACCTGGAAAAGCTCGTAGACAGGGGATCTCTCGAACTTCTCCCTCATGAAGGATGGCTTTCCACTGCGAAGCAGTTCAGAGAGAGCGACCCGAAGGCGCCTCCGTGGAAGATGGACACATTCTATCGCTCCGTCCGCCGGGCAACCGGCATCCTGATGGAAGATGAAAAGCCTGTTGGGGGAAAGTACAGCTTTGACACGGAAAACCGGCTTCCATGGCGCGGCAAGCCATCCGCACCCGACCCGCCATCCTTTCCAAGGGACCCGATCAAAGAAGAGGTGGCGGAGCTCATCCGCACGGTTTTCCCCCATCATCCCGGCCGGGTGGACCTGGATGCGCTGCCTGCCACGCTAAAAGATGCCGAAAAACTCTGGTCCCGGGCAAAGGCCCATTGCATGCCCGATTTTGGACCGTACGAGGACGCCATGTCCCACACGTCTCCGGGCCTGTTCCACACACGCATCTCATCCATCCTCAACATCCACAGGCTTCTGCCGTCCCGACTTGTCTCCGATGTGGCCGGCATGCGGTTGCCTTTGGGAAGCCAGGAGGGCTTCGTCAGGCAGATTCTGGGATGGCGGGAGTTCGTCCGGCATGTTCACGAAGGGACCGATGGGTTTCGCGAACTCCCTGAAACCAAGAGCCTGATTGAAAAGAGGCCCGGTGACGGCGGATACGGACGATGGTCGGGGAAATCCTGGAAGCATGGCAAACAAAGAAAGGAATTGGACGGGGGCGCAGCCCCCTGCGCCCTCGGCTGCGACACGCCCCTGCCTCCAGCCTACTGGGGCGAGCGTTCGGGGCTGGCCTGCCTGGACACCGTTGTTTCAGGTGTATGGTCCGAAGGGTACAGCCATCATATCACAAGGCTCATGATCCTCTGCAACCTTGCGACCCTCCTCGACGTCCGTCCAAGGGAGCTGACCGACTGGTTCTGGGTCGCTTACACAGACGCCTATGATTGGGTTGTGGAGCCCAATGTCCTTGGCATGGGGACGTATGCCCTGTCCGGGCTCATGACCACAAAACCCTACGTGTCGGGTGCTGCATACATCAACAGGATGAGCGATTACTGCAGCCTCTGCTCCTTTGACCCAAAAACCGATTGCCCTTTTATCTTTCTCTACTGGGCCTTTCTTGCGAGGCACAAGGCCGCACTTAAGACAAATCCCCGCCTCAGGATGCCCATGGCCTCCCTTGGAAAACGAAGCGCTTCGCGAAGAGAGCAAGACCGGGAAGTTTACAAAAGGGTCACAGAAACGCTCTCGAAAGGGGATGAGCTTAAACCCCAAAAGCTCTTATGACGATACCCCGAGCCTGTTTCTCAGGCCGCAACCATGTGTGCGTTTCGCACACCCCATCGTTCCTCGACTCAGAACCCGCTGCTCCATCTCCAATATTCAATGATCATTGTTCATTGTCCAATGTTCAATGTTCAAAGCTCAATGTTCATTGTTCAATGCCCAATGTTAAATGTTCAATGTTCAATGATCATTGATCATTGAAGGGTTGCTTCTCCTACAATGACGATACCCAGATGCCCGTCCACTGTGACGAAGTCTCCCGTTTTTATCTGGTTCACCGCGTCCGGCACGCCTGTCACGCAGGGGATGCCGTACTCCCGGGCGATGATGGCGCCATGGATGAGCATCCCTCCCCGTCTCTCCACGATCCCTGAGGCGAGAGGGACCACGAAGGTCATCCCGGGATCCACGGCGTCGCACACGAGGATTTCCCCGCTCTGGAAACTGAAAAGGTCCGAAGAGTCGAGGACAACCCTCGCCTTTCCCACCGCCATGCCGGGACCGGCAGGCTGGCCGAGAATCTGCCTCGGCTTGAGGGAAAAATCTCTTCCCTTTGCTGACCGCTGCGCCTTAGGGGCCTCCTTCCGGAGGGGTGCCTCGCTTCGCACCGCCCGGAAGAGATCGTCATCTTCCGCCGTCCCTCTCCCATGCCCGTGTCTTTCCTCGATCCGCCGGCTTCCCTCCTCCACAGCGACCAGCACCCGTCCCTCGATCTTTCCGAGGTAAAGGTTGTCATCATCCCTGAGCCGATAGCTCGCCCGGGCCAGGTCGAGGAGTTCGAGGGCATAAGGCTTCTGCTCCTCGTCAAAACGAGACAAGAACTCCTCTTCGAATTGCTTTGGATCCTCGGCTTTCGGGATTCTCTGACCTTCCGGGCGCGAGGCCATCTGGATCACAAGTTTCAGGAGGCGGCTCCGCTCCTGCCCCAATCGGCCCTTTTCCCACGCCAGGTCGCCGAATTGATCCAGAACCCGCTCCAGTCCCTGACTCACCTCCGGTCTGCAGTCATCCACCTTCCCTGCCAGGATGCAGGCCTTTTGGCTCGGGTCTTTCCTGATCAACTCAGCGAGGGACTCCAGCATCTGGTTTCTTCGGACGCTGACCATGTTGGAGCCCCTGAAGAGGGTCATGAACTGGAAGGGGTCCTCCGGCTTCATGAGGTCATTATAGATCTTTCCGAACAACCTCATGCCGTGAGCAAAGGGGATGCACTCCCGCCAGTACTCCTCCACCCACTCTTTGTGTATCCGCCTTCGTCTGCGGATCTCCTGGGCAAGGGCGGAATCCGAAAGGGCGGAAAGATCCATCAGGCCCATCGCGTGCGCCTCTTCTTCCATCCGGGGTAGAAGTTCTTTCTCGATTCTTGTCCGGAGCACTTTCAGGTTGTCAAAGCTCCTGTGAAGGCTGAGGTACCAGGGCCGCTGGTCCTCAGACGATGGAGCCGGCGTGGTGATGGGGCGGGACTGAAGGGTATGGAGGACTTCTTTGCCATAGGTCCACTCCACGTCCTGAGGCGAGCCGAAAAGAGATTCCGAATCCATCACCAGTTCATGAATCTCTTTGACCTCCTCCTCCCGGAGGGGGGGACTCTTCCGCAATTCAGGCGCGAGGTCCTCTAAACGGACGCCCTGCGGGCCGGGGACGAGGGTCTTCTCTCTACGCGGCGCATGATGAGACAGGATCCTGCCGCTCTCCCGATCAAGAATCCACCGGTCCGGCTCCACGGTCCCGTCCACCAGTCCCTGGTTCAGCCCGTAGACAGCCTCTACGGCAGATTGCTTTTCGTCGACCGGGCTCATGCCGAAGGCGACCCCAGAGCGTTCGCCGAAGACCATTTCCTGGACCACCACCGCCATGGAGCTTTTCTCCACATCAAGGCCCAGCTCCCGGCGGTATAGAAGGGCCCTGTCGGACCAGAGGGAAGCCCACACGAGCCTGATGTGCTCCAGGATCGAGTCCGCGCCCCGGACGTTGATAAAGGATTCGTGGAGACCCGCGAAGGATGTTTTTGAAGAGTCTTCGCCCGGTGCAGAGGACCTGACAGAGACGGGCCGGTCGGAAAACCGTGAGTCGATGGGAGCCTTCAGTTGTTCCTGAAGCGCGGCCGGCAAGGGTGTCTTCAGGAACATGTTTCGGATCCGGAGGGCCGTGTCCCAGATCTCCTCCCATCGCATCTCTTCAAAGGGCTTGCGGTACAGCTCCATGTGCATCAGGTCCCGGAGGCCTGTGGATGATACGTACGCCTGATACGCCTCCGTGCTTATGCAGATCGCCTCCGGAACATGCATGCCCCGTTTTTGTATCAATGCCAGGGCAAAACCTTTACCGCCGATCCGGGAACGGTCCTTTCGGGTGATTTCACGAAGGGAAAGGGCCAGCTTCATGGTCTGACGTGAACCTCCACCACACTCTGGAAGCGAGTGACCACGAAAAAGGTCTGGACCCGGATTTCGCACAGGGCACAGGTGGGGGAATCGACAAAGTCCTTCAGATGCGGGTGTTTGGCGAGATAACGATTGAGCACGCCCTCTCTCTCGCCGGGACTCACTTCTACTGCCCTGCCTGTCGCTGTTGCGGCCATGGCCCAGCGGAAGTCGGATGCCGTGTTCGATCGGTTGTCCACGAGCATGGCCACCCTCCCATCGGCCGACAGGTTGGCATACTTGCGCGTGGACCTCGTGGTGGCAAAATAAAGAGACTTCAGGTCGTTGCTGGAGGCGAATGCGACAAGGCTTGCGTACGGTTGTCCCATGCCCTGGGTCGAAAGCACCGCCAGGGGCTGGGACTCCAAGAGCTTCTTGAGGTTTCTC
>JAGUZM010000557.1 GCA_020060805.1 Deltaproteobacteria bacterium
CCATATCGATCAGAAAAACGGAGTGAATGCCCAGGTCCATGAGGTCTTTCACCAACACATCCTCAATGGCATTGAGCTGCTCCGGGTTGAACACATAGTTTCCCTGGCCAGCTGCTTCATACTTGTATTGTTTTTTCATTTTCCTCTCCGCCCAGCGTTTTTAGCCATACCCTCGCTCGCGTACCGCCTTCGCGAAGCGCTTCCAATTCCAGGTGCCCTCCCATGCCGGATAAGAGCTTCAGGGCAATGGTCAGGCCCATACCCCTTTTCCCTGGCTTCGTTGTGTAGAGGGGCAAGAAGACCCTTGGCAGGTCCTTCTCCCGGATGCCGCTCCCGTTATCCCTCACCGTGATCATCAACCGGCCGTCCTGGACAGAGGCGTCCAGCTCTATTTCCGGCTGGTTCACCTCGTCGAGGGCCTCCACGGCGTTGTCGAGGAGATGACCCAGGGCCGTGTCGAGTGAAATCGGCGTTCCCATGATTTCGCAAGGAGATGCATCGGCATGATGGGTGAGTTTGATGTTCTGCCTCTCCATTCTGCGGGAAGCCTCCTCCACAAAATGCCGCCAGAAGGGACGGAACGCCATCCGCTTCAAATCCCTTGCGCTGACTATCGAATAAGCCCTCATCGCATCGATGAGGGTCTGCTGACGGTCCAGGAGTTCCTTAGCCCTTTTCACGTATTCCTTCCTCTTGGCATCGTCAAAATCCTCGAAGTTTTCCTGAAGGACATCCAGGGTGACTTTGAGAGCATTCACCGCATTTCCCAGCTGGTGACGCATGCTGGAAAAGATCCCCTCAGCATACGCTGCCAGATTCGGATCACCGGATACCTTGTCCAATCTCCCCTCCCTCATTCTCACTCCAGATGGATGGAAGCAAGAAAAAGACCACTTCCCCAAGGGGAGACGAAAAAGTCGTCAACATGTCGATAGGATTGATAAATTTGAAAGATGAGAAGCCGGGTCGGTTTTCCCGTCCCAGGGGATCGGCTCATTTTGGAGGGCCATAATGAGCCGGTCGGTTCAGGGGCTTCCCCCAAAAGGTGAATGGCCCGCCTCAAAGCTTTCGTTCGAAACCGCTTCGCTGCCTACATGGCAGGGCGGTCTTATTCCAAACCGCAATCGGGATGTTTCTCGGATGTGGTGCGGCCCTGTGCTTTAATGACTGGCGGCATGGATTTCGGCGAGTCTTCTTTTGAGGGTGGAAAGGGAGATGCCGAGGGTTCGCGCGGTCAGGCTTTTGTTCCCGGAGCACGCCTTGAGCGCTGAGACGATCTGCTGCCTCTTCAATTCATCGAGAGGAATGATGTCATCGACGCCGGAGCCTTTCTGAGGCATGAAGGATGTGGACATCTCCGGATCGCTCTGGAAGAGCAGGTTGGCAGGCTTGATGGTGTCGCCCTGGAGCAGGAGAGACGCCCGCTCGATCACGTTCCGGAGTTCCCGAACGTTCCCGGGCCAGGGGTATTCCATCATCCCCTGGAGGTGCGTTTCAGGGATGGTCACCCGCCTTCGGCAGAATTTCCTCACAAAGTGTTCCGCAATTTCAGGTATGTCCCCGGGGTGCTCCCGCAGGGGAGGCAGATGAATATGAAAAACCGCAAGGCGGTAGTACAGATCCTGCCGAAACCTTCTTTCCTGAATCGCTTTTTCCAGGTCCTGATTTGTCGTGGCCACGATTCTCACGTCGACCGGGATAGTGCGTCCGTTTCCCAGCCTCCGGACGTGTTTGTCTTCGATCACGCTCAGGAGCTTGCTCTGGAGATGGATGGGAATCTCGGCGATCTCATCCAGGACCAGGGTTCCCCCGTTGGCCAGTTCGAAGATCCCTTCCCGCCTGGCATCCGCTCCGGTGAAAATCCCCTTTTCATGACCAAAGTACTCAGCCTCCATCAGGTTTTCCGGGATGGCGGCGCAGTTCACCACAAGAAAGGTCTCTCTCCTGCCCTGGAGGTCATGGATGGATCGGGCAACCACATTCTTCCCCACCCCGGTCTCCCCGGTGATCACCACGTTGGCGTCCGTCTCGGAAGCGAGCCCTATCTGCTCTTTAACGCGGACCATCGTCTCCGAGGAACCGATGAGGCTCGATTCATCCTTGGCCCTGGCTTTTTCGTAATCCTGAACCCTGATTTTTCCCTCCATCTGGACGTTCCTTGCAGCCAGGCCCATCAAGATCAGAAGTTCGTCCAGCTCAAAAGGCTTGGAGAGGTAGTTAAAGGCTCCTGCCTGCATCGCATCCACGGCGCACTTAACCGTGGCATAGGCTGTCACGAAAATGACCTTGGTGAAGGGGCTGGCATCCAGGATTTTGCGGCACACCTCCGTTCCTTCCATGTCCGGGAGTTTCTGATCCAGCAGAACGATGGAAGGCTGGCGGGTTTCGATGCTTTTTAACCCGTCTTTTCCGGTTCTTACCGCGCTAATGGAGTAGCCTTTATGGGTGAGGAAATCTGAGAGGGAAGCGACGAAGAGTTCGTCATCATCGATGATCAGCACTTCAATGGGCTTGCTCACTAAGACCGATGCCCTCCTGGGTTTGCCGACTGCCCTTGCCTTCTTTGGCGCCAAGGAAACCCTCAGCTCATCGGCTCCCTCAGCGCAATTTCTTAGAAACTATACCACTTTTTTGCGTTTTTTGTCAAGTTTACGGCCACTTATGCAACGGTTCACGGTCCACGGTGCAAGGCCCACGGTTGAACATCCTGCAGCCTTCGTAGCTTTTCCCTGCGCAGTCCGGCCATAGTGTCCTGAGTCACAAATCAGGTGAATAAGTCGACTCAGTCGGAGCCCCCCGGGAGGTGTTCTTCCAGGACGCAATCACATTCGTCCAGAGCCAATTTAGCGCCACCAATGGCCTCATACCCACCGCGGACAGCCCCAGAAGACAAACGCTCCGACTGACACGCCGCTCTGTCCCTTCCCGGTAATTCCTATTAAGATTATGGGGGCGTTCAAAACGCCCCGAGGCAATATTGCGGTCCTGAGAGAACACCTCCCGGGGGGCTTCGGCCCAAGCCGGATTTGGCAACGGATTTCTGACTCAGGACACTAGCAGGGTGCTGAAAAACACCCTGGGCCGCTTCTGTGCCTGCCCGGCTTCGCATATCAGGGTGATGGGAGTGCTTTTCAGAAGAGTCACCCGAGACAGGGAAGGTCCCGCCGAAGCGGCAGGTTTTGTGACTGGCCTTTTTGGCCCGCCCTCTTCGGAGGGTGCCGGTACGATCAGTTACAGGAAGGCCCGACCGGCCCGTCGAGGGCTATCTCGAGGACCTCTTCCATCTTTTTGACCAGATGGAAATCCAATCCCTCTTTCACCTTGGTCGGGATTTCTTCGAGGTCATTCTTGTTCCTGGCCGGCAAAATGATCTGCTTGATCCCGCTCCGGCTCGCCGCTAGGACCTTTTCCTTGATTCCACCCACGGGGAGGACGGAACCCCTCAGGGTGACCTCTCCGGTCATGGCCAGGTCCGGCTTGATAGGCCGGCACGTCAGGAGCGACGCTAGGGCGGTCAAAATCGTTATCCCGGCCGAGGGGCCGTCCTTGGGGATCGCCCCGGCCGGAACATGAACATGCAGATCCCGGTCCCTGTAGAAATCCTCCGCAATCCCGAAAGCGGCCGCTTTCGACCTCAGGTAGCTCAAAGCCGCGTGGGCGGATTCCTTCATGACATCACCCAGCTGTCCGGTGAGGACAAGGTTTTTCTGGCCCGGCATCATGGTCGCTTCCACAAAGAGGATATCCCCTCCTGTGGGGGTCCATGCCATCCCGGTAGCCACTCCGGGGACAGATGTTCTCTCCACGATGTCTGAGGTGAACTTGGGTAAACCGAGAAAGGCCCGGACTGTTTTTCCCGTAACGACGAATTTTCGGTCCTCCCCTTCGGCGAGCTTCTTGGCCAGGCCCCGGCAGATCGCGCCGATTTCTCTTTCCAGGTTCCTGACACCCGCTTCCCGGGTGTATTCCTGGATGATTCCCTTGATCGCGGACAACCTTATGGACACCTTCGCAACGTCCAGGCCGTGCTCTTTGATCTGCCTCTGGATCAGGAACCTTCTGGCGATCTGGACCTTTTCGTATTCCGTGTACCCGGGCAGTTCGAGGACTTCCATTCGATCCAGCAGGGGCCGCGGAATCGTCTCGAGCTGGTTCGCCGTGGTGATGAACATCACCTTGGAGAGGTCGAATTCAACTTCCAGGTAGTGATCGGAGAAAGAGAAATTCTGCTCAGGGTCGAGAACTTCCAGTAGCGCCGATGCCGGGTCGCCCCGGAAATCGGTTCCCACCTTGTCCACCTCGTCGAGCATGAAGATCGGGTTGTTGGACCCGGCTTTTTTCAGGCCGTGGATGATTCTGCCCGGGAGTGCGCCCACATAGGTTCGGCGATGGCCCCGGATTTCCGCCTCGTCCCGCACCCCGCCCAGAGAGATGCGGACAAACTTTCTGCCCATCGCCTCTGCGATCGACCGGCCCAGGCTCGTCTTTCCCGTGCCCGGGGGCCCCACGAAGCAGAGGATGGGCCCCTTGTGGTCGGGGTTGAGTTTCCGGACAGCGATGTATTCCAGGATGCGCTTCTTCACCTTCTCCAGGTCGTAATGGTGCTTGTTCAGAATCCGTTCGGCCCGCTTGATGTCAAGCCGGTCCTTGGTGCTCTCCGACCAAGGCAGCTCAAGGAGCCAGTCGAGGTAGTTCGTGGTGACCGTGTACTCCGAGGAGGAAGCGTTCATCTTGGAGAGTTTTTCTATCTCTTTGCTCGCCACCTTGTGCGCTGCTTCCGGCAATTTTTTCATCTCCAGCTTTTCTCTCAGCTCCTCGATCTCGGATGATCCCTGCTCACCAACGCCCAGCTCTTTCTGAATTGCCTTGAGCTGCTCCCTCAGGTAGTACTCGCGCTGGTGCTTGTCGATCCCCTTCTGGACCTCATTCTGGATCGCCTGCCCCATTTTGGCCACTTCCAGTTCCTCGTTCAGGAAAAAGATCAGCCTCTCCAGGCGATCTTCAATGTCGAGGATGTCCAGGATCTGTTGCCTCTTGTACCGATCCACGTTGAGGTATGAGGCGATCATGTCCGCGAG
>JAGUZM010000536.1 GCA_020060805.1 Deltaproteobacteria bacterium
GCAGGGCGTCGGATCCCCTTCTCTGGCTCCCGTACGTGGTGGCCCAATACGTGAAAGCGACAGGGGACACCTCCATCCTGGATCAGGAGGTGACCTTCCTGGAAGGAAAGCCTGTGTCCAGGAGGTCGGAGGGCCGGCTGTTTGCCCTGAGGCGTTCCCGAGACAGCGTCTCCCTCTACGAGCACTGCCTGAGGGCTCTAGATCATAGTCTGGAGAAGAAGGGTCCGAACAGCCTTCCTCTCCTGGAGACGGGCGACTGGAACGACAGCCTGGACAGGGCAGGGTTCAAAGGCCGGGGAGAGAGCGTCTGGCTGGGCTTCTTCCTCTACCAGGTCCTGGTCGATTTCGCGGGCCTGGTGGGGGAAAAGGAGGGAGAAGAACGGAAGGCTTACTACCTTCAAAAAGCCCTTTCCCTCAGGAAAGCCCTCGACGCCATGTGGCGGAAGGACCGGTTTGTCCGGGCCGTGACGGATGAAGGGCATGAGATAACCGGTGCCGATGCCCTTGTTTCAGCATGGCCGGTCCTTTCCGGGGCAACGGATTTCGAAAGGGGGCGCCTCGCCGTGGAGACGGCTCTGAGGGCGCTCGAGAAAAGCAACCTGGTGCAACTCTTCACTCCCCCTTTCACGGAAAAGTCCCCTATCTATCCCGGCAGGCTGGCCGATTATCCCCCCGGTGTCAGGGAGAACGGGGGACAGTACTCCCACGGCGTATCCTGGTTGATCGATGCCCTCCTGGTGCTCTCCGAGACGTCGGCGCGAAACGGCGATGAGGAGGCGGCGAACCGATTGAGGTCAAAGGCGGTGGACCTTTGGCGCAAGATCTCGCCCCTCTCTCATCTCGATGCGGATGAAATGATCGTCTACGGGCTTCCGCCCCACCAGCAGCCGGCCGACATTTATTACGGCCCTGGGTACGAAGGCCGCGGGGGGTGGAGCTGGTATACCGGCGCTGCCGGGAGAATGCTCTACACGGCCTTCCGTCTTTTTGGCCTGGAGATGAAAAACGGCGAGCTCATCAGGCCGGAGGACCTCTACGAACCGAAGGGCTCCCTTACCCTCAATCACCTTACCTACAGGCCGCTCGCCAAACCCTCGCGGCCATAATCGTGTTGACGGTCCCTGATGCGGTATCGTAAAAAGAAACTCTTGTGCGGGACATGATCAGGTTATGAACGGGGGGTTACTTTATGGCTGAATCCTTTATCCATATGGACGCAGGAGGGATCAAGATCGAGGGGCTCCTGGAAAATCTCCCTGGGGAGAAGGGGGTCGTCGTCACTCATCCCCATCCTCTGTACGGCGGGACCATGCACAACAACGTGGTCAGAGCAGTGGCCCATGCTTACCGTGAGGAGGGGTACAGCACCCTGAGGTTCAATTTCCGCGGTGTCGAAGGAAGCGAAGGCCGGTTTGACAACGGCGTCGGCGAGCAAGAGGATGTCAAGGCAGCCCTGGCCTACATGTCAGGGATCGGGAAAAAGCACGTGGACCTTGCGGGGTACTCTTTCGGAGCATGGGTGAATGCCCTGGGCCTGGAGCAATACGCGACGGTGGAGAGGGTCGTGATGGTGTCTCCCCCCGTGGATTTCGTGGATTTTACCTTCTTGAAGAAAAACCCCAAGATTCAGCTGGTCATCGCAGGAAGCAGGGACGACATAGGCGGGTACAAGGGGATAGAAGAAATGCTCCCTTCCTGGAATGAAAAGGCCCTGTTTCGGGTCATCCAGGGGGCCGATCACTTCTACGGAGGATACGATGAAGAGTTGACCGACATCATAGGGGAGTTTCTTAGAAGAAGTGCCTAAAGTGCGCTAAAATGCCTAAAGTTGAAAGCCAAGGAGAATGGAGTGGAGTGATGGAGCACTGGAGTAATGGAGTAATGAAAAAAGAAAACATCAGTCCCCAACACTCCAATACTCCACTACTCCAACACTCCATCGCTCCTGAGGACCACGGACAACGGGCGGCCAACGAGACGCGAGAGATGTGTAACCATCAACGAGTGAAAAAGTCGAGACAACCGCTATGCAGCGTCGTGTTCCTGCTTCTGGCACTCGCTGTTTCGCTCCAGGATGAGTGGGCTGCGGCAAAGGAGTCGCAGCGGCGCAGCCCGGTGGTCGTCGCTGTTGAGAAAGTGGGCCCTGCTGTCGTCAACATCAGCACCATCGTGCACGAGCGGGTGAGCCCTCTGTTTCCGTTTGCCGGGCATGATTTTTTCAAGGACTTCTTCCCAGAGTACTTCTCCAGGGAGTATGAGCGAACGAGTCTGGGTTCAGGGGTGATCATCGACGGCGAGAAAGGGCACCTGGTCACCAACCATCACGTGGTCAGCCGGGCAACAGAGATCAAGGTGATCACTTCGGAGGGCAAAGAACACCTGGCAAAGATCCTGGGATCAGACCCGAGGTCAGATCTGGCGGTGCTCAAAATCGAGGTGAGGGAGAGGTTGCCTGAAGTGAAAATGGGGAATTCCGATGACCTGATGATCGGTGAGACCGTGATCGCTATCGGGAATCCCTTTGGCCTGACCCACACCGTGACCACGGGAGTCATCAGCGCCACGGATCGGTCTGTGCGCACGGAAGAGCGCGTTTACCGGGGTTTCATCCAGACCGATGCATCCATCAACCCGGGAAACAGCGGGGGCCCGCTGCTCAACATCGACGGCGAATTCATCGGCATCAACACCGCCATTTATCAGAAGGCCCAGGGCATCGGCTTTGCCATCCCTGTCAACAAGGCGAAGCGAATCATAAAGGAATTGGTGCGCTCCGGAGAAATACGGCCGCCCTGGCTCGGCGTCGAAGTGCAGGAGTTGACCCCGGAATTGAAGGCCCATTTCGGCGTTCCTGCGAAGCGCGCGGGAGTCCTGGTGAACGACCTGTTTGCCGGGAGCGCAGGCGCGACGGCCGGGATACAGCGTGGGGATATCCTTCTCAGCGTGGAGGGTATTCCCGTGCCTACCTTGGCGGAGTTCAGGGATGTGGTGGCGGATTTCACGGCCAGCGATACCCTGACCCTGCAGATCCTTCGCAGAGGAAAAGAGTTGTCCATCTCCTTGCAGCCTTCTCCCTTCCCCCCGGAACTCGCTTCGGATTTGTTTTTCCGCAGGCTGGGCATCAGGGTCGGGGATTCGGTCTCAAAGGAAGGCATGGCGATTAAGGAGGTGAGGCGGGATTCGGAGGCCGGGAGGATCGGCCTCAGGCCTGGGGACCTGATTCTTCAGGTGAATAACGCGGCGGTCCCCAATCTGGAAGAATTCAAGAAAGCCGTAAGCCGCAGCCACCACCTCCCTTCCCTCAACCTCCTCGTGAAGCGAGGGGCCTACGGCTACTCCGTCACGCTTCCCTTTTGAGAACGTTTCACCAGGCACAGAGAGCGCAGAGAGCAGCGTTTTGCCCATTCGCGGGAGATGCCGCGAATGGGCAAGTTGCTCGTCCGCCTGGCGGAGACCTCAGGATCGTCAAAAGCTGCTTTGACTCCTTAGATTCAAGTTCCTCAAAAGGGATTTGGATTCTCTGTACGCCAAAGCAGGATTTCCCTGCAACCTAAACGGCATCAATACCTTCACGGGTGTATCGGAAGAACGGGAACAGAAACGCACCAAGGACGATGCCTTGCAGAAGAAGGGTCTTGACGATCCAGCAAATCGCTAAAACGAGTCTGCCTTTTTGCGCTGGCCCCGACAGACATTGCTGTAGTAGCCATAGTAACGAACCATTTGTTCGCCCTTGTTCGGAACATGGGAGCACCTGCCTTCGTACCACTTCGGCATGGCAAGCATGGCGGCCAGCCACTCCAGGGCATCAAAAGCCTTGTCAATTTTCCCGTCTTTGGACCTGTAGATGACCTTTGCTTAGTCGGGAAAGTAGGTCATCCTCTCCTAGGAAAAGGAGGCGCGAATGATGTATCGGGCCAGGTTCTCCATGGCCTCTTCCTCACCTGGTTGAATTCTTGGTTCACAATACACGTTGAATCCGGAATGCCGCCAGCCCATCATCATTTCGATCAGATCTTCCGTAATCTTTTTTCTGGACAGGAGCATTTCGAAGACCTTGTATCGGAACACCTTCTCCAGGTCTTTTGGGATAAAGCAGGGCGACACCCTGAACATGCCTTTTCCATAAAAACCTCCATCTGTGCATAAGACATGGCAGTGAGGGTTGAATCCCAGGAAATCCCCAAAGGTCTGGATGGCAATCACTGCGCCGGGCACGGCATCCTCCTCCGGGACAAGGATCTGGAAAAACATTTTCAACGAGTCCCATGAGCATCGGCTCAGATCCGAGAGGAGTCTTCGGTCATAGAGGAAATATGTCCTGAGGATCTTGGGTATGCTGAAAATGAAATGACGGTGAGGTACGGCCTTGAGCACTTCTTCACAGAGCCATTCCCCGAACTCCACTACTCTCTTCTGATGGCAGGAAGGGCAGAAGTGTCGGGCATAGACTGTCTTGTCCTGAAAGGGAATACGTGATAGATAAAACTGAAAGTTATACTGAAAGTAAATAGGTTTGAAAAAGAAGGGTTTCAAATTCAGCAGTTGAGGGGTTGAGAAATCCACAAGCATTAATTCGTCGAGCTTGGTGTATGGCATGTGGCGCCTTGTCCTGCATAACATATAACTCATATTAGCCTTGACTGGCAATAATGCATTGCATATAATTCATTCATGTTGTTTGAGATTGGTCGACAAATTCAACTGGCGCGTAAGAGCCGGAGAATTACACAGGCTGAATTAGGGAAAGCCGTTGGTATGAGCCGTACCACCATCGGGCAGATCGAAAGAGGCACGGTGCAAGACATTGGGGTGCGCAAGCTCATCCGGTTACTGGAATACCTGGGACTGGAGATAAGGGTCCGGCCGGCAGGAAGACCTCCAACGTTGGAGGAACTGCGTGAAGAGGAGGTTCGTTGATGGCATCTTCCCTCGCTGTGTGGGCTGGGGAGGCAAGGTCCGGGACCCTTGAAGGGGAGCGGGGTCAGAAGCATGTATTCGCTTACTTCACAGATGCCGGCACTGAGGCTGAGGTCTCCCTCACCATGCCTCTAAGGCTGGAGAGCTGGGTGAGCCGTGACTTGCACCCGATATTCCAAATGAACCTGCCCGAGGGAGCACTGCTGGAAGTAATCCGCCGGGCTATTTCTAAGCTGGTGGGGGAGGATGACCTGTCGATCCTTCGAGTAACCGGCGGAAACCAGGTAGGCAGGAACCGGTTTTCTCTTCCTGGCGAAGCATTCCCCAGGATTTCAGAGACACCGGAATCCCTCGAAGAACTCCTCACCTATCCGGACACGCGTGATCTTTTCCATGAGCTTGTGGCCAAATATGCACTTCGCTCAGGGATATCAGGCGTTCAACCGAAAGTCTTGCTGGATGCCGAGGAGCGTGGCACACTCACCTCGGCACGCTACATCGTCAAGTCGTGGGGAACCGATTTCCCGTATCTCGCCGCCAACGAGTACTTCTGCATGACCGCCGCGAGACGGGCCGGTCTTCCGGTGCCGGAATTTTTTCTCTCGGATAACGGCGGTCTTTTCATCTTACGCCGCTTCGACCTGACTCCCGACGGCTCCTCCATCGGTTTTGAAGATATGTGCAGCCTCCAGGCCCTCGGGACTTCACAAAAGTATGGAAGCAGCTATGAACGGGTGGCGAAGAGCATCAGGGACTTTGTGTCGAGAGAACACGTGATATCGGCAAGGGAGCAGTTTTTTGCGACCTTGGTGCTGTCGGTCATGGTGCGGAACGGCGACGCCCATTTGAAAAATTTCGGGGTCCTCTACACCTCACCCGGCAAGACGGTCACGTTCTCACCGGTGTACGACGTGGTGACCACAACCGCCTATATCAGAAATGACGTGCCGGCCCTTTCTCTTGCGGGAACGAAGAAGTGGTGGCCGCGAAAGGTACTGGAACAGTTTGCCGTGACTCATCTGTCCATGCCGGTGAGGGCAATTCGTGACGCCTTCGATCGCGTAGCCCAGGCAGTAGGGGAAACAGGGCGGATGATCCCAGGATATATCGCGGAGCACCCTGAGTTCCGTGAGATCGGCGAGGTCATGATCGCACAATGGGACCAAGGCGTAGAAGAGCTGATGGGCAATTCCTCTGGCTCTGGCCTGTTGCGCTAACTTCATGCGGGATAAGCTTGTTTTGGAGAATGATCTGGCAGGCGCAAGCCGCAAGGTATACGGTGCACGGACGGAGGCGGAGTGCTGTTGCTGTATTCCGTGTACCTTGTACCTTGCACCTTGTACCGTGAGCCGTGTCCCGTGTACTGTCCGATGCTCATCTCCCTTTGTTCCATTCCTTTCTTATGAACTCCACGGCGTTCCTGAAAACTTTGATTCCTTCTCCCTCTTCATTGGGCAGGGTTTTTCCTTGACGCAGCAGAGCCTCCTTCTTTCGGGTCCAGTCCGGATGATTGGTGACATGGTTGAACGCCTCGGGATGGGGCATCAGGCCGAAGATGCGGCCCGTGGGATCGCACACGCCCGCAATGTCCTCAAGAGACCCATTGGGGTTGAGGGGCCAGCGGCCCCGGGCCGGCTGGCCCTCTTCATCGGCGTACTGCATGACGACCTGATTGTTTTCCACGAGTTCCATGATATCGCTCTGCGAAGCGTAGAGCTTCCCCTCCCCATGCCTGACCGGGAGGTCGATGTGCGTCATGCCCTTCGTGAACACGCAAGGCGAGTCGGGGTTGATCTTCAGCCTCACCCAGGCGTTGATGAAATTTCCGGAATC
Source organism: Deltaproteobacteria bacterium (assembly GCA_020060805.1). Classification (GTDB taxonomy): domain Bacteria; phylum Desulfobacterota; class DSM-4660; order Desulfatiglandales; family HGW-15; genus JAHECH01. The sequence goes on from JAGUZM010000536.1 coordinate 6,754, forward strand.
GTTATAGGTCAATGCAATGCGACGTTCGTTGTGCGCGCCGCCGAAGCCGGGGAGCAACCCGAGGTTCACGAGGCTCTGGAACCCGTTGCAGATCCCGATGATCAGCTTGCCGTCGGCAATGAATCGCCCGATTTGATCCCCCATGTTGAACCTTAGCTTTGTGGCGAAAAGCACGCCGGCACCGTGATCATCCCCCCAGCTGAATCCGCCACCGAAAACAAGAATGTGGTAATCTTCAAGCTTGGGTCTAGCGGCCGTGGCCATGATGAATTCATTGATGTGAACCCGGACGGATTCGGCACCCGCGCGCTTCAAGGAATAATCCGTCTCGTAGTCGCAGTTCAAACCGTACCCGGTCAGGACGAGTGCTTTTGCGGGCGTCATATCGAAAAACCTCCAAAAACCTTTCTGCAGAAGGGCCTCCGCAAAGTGCTACACCAGGGCTCCAAAGGGCTGTTTCCATGCGTCTTTCAAAGCACCCGCAGGTTCTTCCATGATGAGTGCCCCCTTTCGGCCTTTTACACGAAAGACGGGAGAGGCTTGCGTCGCACCGATGTGTCCAATGGGAAGACCGGCGAAAAGATCCTCAAACCCTTTCCTTTTGTTCGGGTCAACGGTGACGATGAAACGGCCTGCTGACTCAGAGTAAAGGATCTGGGTATCGGTCAGGTTCCCTTTCACGGGGACCCGCAGCAGGTCGATATCCATGCCGAGCTCGCCGGCCATGGCGACCAAGGCGAGGTGCACGGCAAGACCCCCTCTTGCGACCGCGTGGGCTGATGAGATGAGATTCGCCTCGATCGCGCGATAGAGGGCGAGGTAGAGGGGCCAGAGCGCCTTGGCATTCACTTTGGGCACGTGGAGGCCCACCTCGCCCATCATCTGATAGTATTCCCCACCCCCCAGTTCGTCCGCCGTCACGCCGAGAACATAAACCAGATCATCCGGCATTTTCGCATCCATGGTGACGCATTTCCTGACATCGTTGACGACGCTTGAAACCGTGAAAAGGAGTGTGGGTAGGCCGGAGACCTTTCGCTTTTCCCCGAAAGGCCCCTCCAGGTTCCCGTCCACGTACATGCTGTCTTTGCCCGACAAAAGGGGAATGCCGAACTCCAGGCAATAATCCCTCAATGCCCAGTTCGCTCTCACCAGTTGGGCGGCTTTGTATTTGCCGTCCGGGTTCTGAGCGGGATGGTACTGGACCGTGGGCCAGCAGAAGTTGTCCACGCCGCCGATTTGTTCAGGGTCGCTTCCCACAGCGAGCACCCGCCTCACCGCCTCATCGATCGTGACGGCGACCATATGGTAGGTGTCGATCTTCGAATAAAAGGGGTTCAAGGCCTGGGTGACCGCCACCCCGCGCATGGATTCGAGGATAGGCCTGACCACGACGGCGTCGCCCGGCACATCCCTTCCCTTGCCCACCAGGGGCTTGATCACGCTCCCTCCCTGAACTTCGTGGTCGTACTGCCTTGCGATCCAGTTCCTGCAACAGATGTTGGGACGGGACAGCAGGGTTTTGAGGGCAAGACCGCCTGCTTTTGGTTCGCTCAGCACAGGCTCTCTCAGGCCTCGGACCTCGGGCGGAACCCACTCCGCGTCGAATTCCCACTGAGGAAAATCGGACTCCAGGAAGTCCACCCGGATGAAGGCGCACGCTTTGCCTTTGTAATCCAGGCGGAGATACCCGGAGTTGTCGTACTCGCCGATGACCGTGCTCTCCACGGCGTGCTTGGCGGAGAGTTCCATGAATCGCCCGAGGTCTTGCGGCCTGACGGCAATGGTCATCCGCTCCTGGGATTCCGACACCCAGATTTCCCACTGGTCGAGGCCCTCATACTTGAGAGGCACCTTATCGAGGTCCACCCGGCAGCCGTTGCTGTACCGGCTGGATTCACCGATGGAGGAGGAGAGACCCCCTCCGCCGTTGTCGGTGATGAAGGTGATGAGGCCTTCATCTCTCGCTTCAAGGAGGAAGTCGTGCATCTTTTTTTGGGTGTAGGGATCCCCGATCTGAACATGGCCTGCGGGGGTGTGCTCCGTGAACGTCTCTGAGGCGGCCGTGACACCGTGAATGCCGTCTTTGCCGACCCTGCCCCCCGACATGATGATGAGGTCCCCGGGAGCGGGCTTTTTCAAATGGGAGGGCTGATCGTGGATCACAGCGGGCATGACGCCCAGGGCTGTGACGAAGACCAGGCACTTTCCCGTGTAGCTCTCGTCGAAGAGAAGGAGGCCGAAGGGTGTGGGGATGCCGCTCTTGTTGCCCCCGTCCTTCACCCCTTCGATCACGCCGTCCAGCAGACGCCTCGGATGCAGGTGCGGCCTCAGTTCCTTCGTGTAGTCCCGGGGGCCGACGCAGAACCCGTAAGTGCCGAGGATAAGCTTTGAGCCCTTGCCCGTGCCCATGGGGTCCCTGTAGATGCCCACGATCCCTGTAATCGCACCGCCGTAAGCTTCCATGTTGGAAGGGCTGTTGTGGGTTTCGCCGGTGATGACGTAATTGTGATGTTCATCGAACCTGGCCACACCGGCGTTGTCCCAAAGCACGGAGACGACCCAACCCTTCTGATCCCTGATTTTGAGGGTAGGGGATTCGATACATGTTTTGAACAGGTTATCGACGGTCTCCTGATGACCCGTCAGCAGATCGCGATACCGAAAAAGACCCCGGAAGGTGTTGTGGTTGCAATGATCGCTTCGTGCCTGGGAGATATACTCCAATTCCACATCCGTCGGCAGATCCAGCCCGGCAGCCTTCCTTTCAGAGAGGACGTCTTTTCTGAGGAAATACTCCCGGATCACGGGAATGTCGCTTTCCTGGAGTGCGAGGTTTCGCTCCAGAGAAATGCCCCTGAGTTCTTCGTCACTCCCGATGGCGATGGTCCTCACCTGGGGTTCATGGTCGAGAATGACTTTAGGGACGATGTAACCGATACCGTTCTCACTGTCCCACTCGGAACGGGAATAAACCCGCCATTGCTGGATGATGTCGTTGGCCAGGATTTCGCGGGCAATGGTTTGAACGTTTCCATGGGTAAGGTTACCCTGGATTGCGTAAAGCTTGGACGTATAAACCGCCTCGTCTTTTTTGAACCTGATTTTCAGGAGGTCCTCCAGAGCCTCCAAGGCCGTGCTCCCGGCCGTGTCCCTGACCCCGGGCCTCAACCCGACCCAGATGATCCAATCGAATTCCTTTGCCAGGGGGAGAAAGGACGACTCTTCAGTCACGGGGTTAGTGAATACGTTGATTCGGGCGCTCTCGAGCTGGTCCCTGCGGAGCGACGTGTCAAAGGTCAGAACACGGATGACCCGGAGGGCTTCCACGTCAATGCCGAAATATTCCCGCGCTTTTTTCCTGACGTTGTCCCCTTCCGCATCCTTTAGGCCTGGCTTCAGCCTGATCTCGAGCCTAGCGAGCATCACCCACTCCCTTTTTCATAAGAATATTAGAATGTTGGGAATCACTCTAATTCAACGGGGAAGGAGAGTCAACAAAGATCCTCCTCCCTAAGAGGGTTGAAATGACCTAACCAAATGTATAAATTGTGCTATAATAGCGTAACTTAAGAAAAGAATGTTCATTGCCGTTCAAGGACGGCAAATCTTGATTTATTGAGGTCACCATGGGATACGATGACATTTATGAGAATGAAGGGAACGAGAAACTTCCTAACCAGAAAGAGCTTGAAAAGGAGTTGAGCGAGTACCTCTCCAAGAAGTACGGGAACCGGGTCA
>JAGUZM010000205.1 GCA_020060805.1 Deltaproteobacteria bacterium
CCCCCGGTCTTTGGCCACCACCGTCACATCCAGCTTTGTCTCGGCCGGCCCCGGGGACACTTTCACCACAAGGGGATATGTTCCGGGCTTGGTTTTGAGATCCACGCCGAGCACCCCGTACCACCGGGTTTGCCCCCCCCGGACGAGATAGACCTCCCGCTCCATCCACCACACATGAGGGGTTTCACCCTGTTTCAACTCGACCCTGATTAGCGCCGGATCACCCTGGGGGATCTCGGAAGGGGAGAGCCGGACCCCGGGCCAAGAGAGCACTACCCCGCTACACGGCCACATGGCATACACCGCCATCATCACCAGGACAGCCCATCGTCTCAGATTGCATGAGCCGCTCCTCCCTCCTTGGTCCACCCCGGACCTTGCACCTTTTTGTTGCCCTTTGCCGCGGCACATCATTTTCGCACCTTCTCCACAATACACTCGATTTCCCCCTCTGCAAGGACAATGCTCACATGATCCCCGTTTGCGACCTCCGAGGCCCTGGTGAGGACCCATTTTTCAGGCAGCTTTCGCGCGATGGCGTACCCCCTCTGAAGCACCGACATGGGGCTGATGTCTTTCAGTTTCTCCCGCAGGAGAGCGAGGCCGTTGCGACGATCTTTCAATCCCCTGATGATCGCGGCGGTGAGAGAGCGCCGTTGAAAATCGACGGTTTTCCCCGCGGAGGCAATCAGGGACAGGGGAGAGTATAGCATGACCGCGCGGCCCACCGAACCGAGGTGGCTTTTTTTTTCACGAATCGTCAGTTGAACAAGGCGAAGAAGCCGGCCGTGGAATTCATCCAGGCGCAGCCAGGAATCAGCCAGCCCCTTTCTCGGATCACGGAGCCCCTTTCCCAGCAGCTGAAGCCTCTGGCTTCGGGTCAAGAGATGTGATTTGAACCCTGCCACCAGCCGGTTTCTCAACTGACCGATCTGACCTTTGAGGGCCTCTTTCTCGGCCACGAGGAGTTCCGCTGCTGCGGAAGGGGTCGGTGCCCGCAGATCCGCCGCGAGGTCTGAAATGGTGACATCGATTTCATGCCCCACCGCGGATACGACGGGAACTCTCGACGCCCTGATGGCATAGGCGAGTTCTTCCCTGTTAAAAGCCCAGAGATCCTCCAGGGATCCGCCGCCCCTGGTGAGGACGATCACATCCACGTCCAGCTCGCGGTTCACAAGGCCCAGGGCGTCCACCATTTCACCCGTCGCTTCGTCTCCCTGCACTTTCACGGGGACGATGGTGATTTCCAGGTTCGCAAAACGGCGGCGGATCACCTTCAGGAAATCCCTGACCGCAGCCCCGGTAGGCGACGTGATGACCGCCACCCTCTGGGGAAGAAAAGGGAGCGGCTTTTTGATCTTCTCGTCGAAAAGCCCTTCTTTCGCCAATTTCTTCTTGAGCTGCTCGAAAGCGAGGGCAAGGGCGCCCACGCCCAGGGGCTCGATGTAATCCAGGATGATCTGGTACTCCCCCCGGGGCTCGTAAACCCCCAGCCTTCCCTGGACAATGACTTTCATGCCGTCTTCCGGCCTGAACTTGAGATACCGGGTCTGAGGGCGAAACATGACGGCACGGATTTGCGCCTTTTCATCCTTCAGCACCATGTAGTGATGCCCTGACATGGGCGCTCTCAGGTTGGAGATCTCCCCTTCCACCCAGATGAAATCAAAGTTCCTCTCAAGGAGGAGCTTGATCTCCTCGTTGAGGGCGCTCACCGAGTAAATCCGGGTTTTCTCCTTTTCGAACAGCAGACCTGAATCGTCCAACCGGGCTTCCCCTTTTGGTCTGAATCCTTCATTGGACCTGACCATGCCATTTCCCGGACGGGATACCCGTTTCTTAAAATATTATCGGCTGTTTCACAAGATTTTTTGGCCGCCTCCCTCTTCTCCTATCCCTGCGACTGCCGTTCAAATCCACCTCCAAATTGCCGGGGTTTACCCGGGACGCGGGTTTCGAGCAATTCCTGATCACCAGCAAGGCGTCAGATGTAAGGCGCCGAGGAGCGACGAGAGAGGCGTATGAAGCAATACGCCGCAACGAGGAGCGACCGAAGGCAACGCCGCAGATGATGCCTTGATGGTGAATCAGTGCACCGTCCCGGTCATTGACAACGCTGGCCTTCTTGCCTATTCTTCGAGGGGAATATCGGCTGGCCGGGTGGGGGGTTCCTTTCCATCGCCCCGGCCTGCGGGGGTGAGGACTTTGAAGATCCCTCATTTGACAGGACAGGACATCGAACAGATCAGGGCCAGGGGATCGACCCCGGAAGCGGTCGCGGCCCAGATGGAAATGTTCCGGAAAGGCTTTCCCTACACCAAGCTTTTGCGGCCCTGCACCTTGGGAGACGGGATCCATACCCTCCGGGACAACGACATCCGCCGGCTCGTGGAGGTTTACTCGAGGGAAGCTCTCGAGGGGAGGGCGATGAAGTTCGTCCCCGCCTCCGGGGCAGCATCCCGGATGCTGAAAGCCCTCCTCACCATTCAATCCCGTTACACCGGCTCTGAAGGGTACCGCTTTTCTCCTGATCCGGGGAGCGATGACCCCGACGCCGCCGGTTTCGCGAGGTTCATCAAAGACATCAGGAAATTTGCCTTCTTTGAGGACCTGGAAAAAGCAATGGCCGGGGACGGCCTCAGTCTGGACGGGCTGCTCTTGAGCGGATCGTACGGAGACATCCTCGCCTACGCCCTGACCGAGAAGGGCCTTTGCCTCTCAGATACACCCAAAGGACTGATCAAGTTCCACCGCTACCCAACCGGATCACGGACCCCGTTCGAGGAGCATCTGGTCGAGGGGGCTGCATACGTGAGAGACAAGAGAGGTCGGGTGAGGGTACACTTCACAGTCTCTCCGGAGCACAAGGCCCCATTTCACGATCTTCTCGAAAAGGCGAAGGGAGCTTATGAAAAGAACGGGATATCCTTTGACGTCCGGTTCTCGGTCCAGGAACCCTTCACCGACACCATCGCGGTGGACATGGAGAACAGGCCCTTCAGGGACGCCCGGGGAAATCTCGTTTTCCGGCCCGGAGGGCACGGCGCCCTCCTCGAAAACCTCACGGAGCTGAAGGGAGACATCGTTTTCATCAAGAACATTGACAACGTGGTCCCGGACCGGCTCAAGGACGAAGTCTACACGTACAAGAAAGCCCTGGCCGGGTATCTCGTGGAATTGCAGAATCAGATCTTCTCCTGCCTCAGAAGGATTCGGGGCGGAGAGGACGACGAAAAGATGCTCGACGAAGGGATCGCCTTTGCTTCAGCAAAACTCTCTGCCACCCCTCCGGATAAACCGGAGCGGATGTCGAAGAAAGAAAAGGCGGACTTCTTGTCTTTCTTTCTGAACAGGCCCCTGAGGGTTTGCGGGATGGTGAAGAACGTCGGAGAGCCCGGGGGCGGGCCTTTTTGGGTGGACCATGGGGCCGGAAGAGTGTCTTTGCAGATCGTTGAATCCTCCCAGGTGGACATGAGGGTCCAGGAGCAGCAGCGAATCTGGAAGTCCTCGACCCATTTCAACCCCGTTGACCTGGTTTGCGGGGTTCGCGGGGTTGACGGAAAACCTTTCGACCTCAGGCTTTTTACGGACCCGGAAACCGGTTTCATATCCACCAAGTCAAAGGATGGCCGGGAACTCAAGGCCCTGGAGCTCCCGGGCCTCTGGAACGGAGCCATGGCCAACTGGATCACGGTCTTCGTGGAAGTCCCGATCACGACCTTTGCGCCCGTGAAAACCATCGTGGATCTCCTGCGAAAAGAGCATCAGCCATGATACCGATTCGGGACAGCCACCGGTCAAAGAACTACCCTGTTGTCAACACTCTCATCATCTCCACCAATGTGCTCTTCTTCCTGATTCAGGCGGCACAGGGACCCGGGCTCGACCGGTTCATCTACACTTACGGTCTGGTTCCCGCGCGATACTCTGTGCCCGAGATCGCCGGCTACTTCGCTTCATGGCAGCAGGCCGTGTCCTTCCTCACCTTCATGTTCCTCCACGGCGGATTCTGGCATCTCCTCGGCAACATGTGGTCTCTTTACATCTTCGGCGATAACGTTGAGGATCGCCTCGGGCCTGTGAGGTATTTCGCTTTTTACCTTCTCTGCGGCTGGGCTTCGGGCCTGTCCCATCTTCTGACGAATTTTTATTCCGAAATCCCCACCATCGGAGCGAGCGGAGCGATCGCGGGAGTGATGGGGGCCTACCTCATCCTGTTCCCATCCTCCAAAGTCCTCACCCTCATTCCCATTTTCTTCATCCCCTACTTTGTCGAGGTCCCTGCCTTCCTGTTTCTGGGGCTGTGGTTCCTTCTCCAGTTCATCAGCGCAGCCGGATCAAGAGGCGAGGCAGGGGGCATCGCCTGGTGGGCGCACATCGGCGGGTTTGTTTTCGGCATCATCCTGGTAAAGCTCTTCTCCAGGACTCCGGAGTTGGGCATGACCCGCAAGATTCGCACCGTCACCTCCAGAGAAAAAACCCC
>JAGUZM010000098.1 GCA_020060805.1 Deltaproteobacteria bacterium
AGGACCGCAATATTGCCTCGGGGCGTTTTGAACGCCCCCATAATCTTAATAGGGATTACCGGGAAGGCACAGAGTGGCGTGGCAGTCGGAGAGATTGTCTTCTGGGGCTGTCCGTGGTGGCTGTGAGGCCAACGGTGCCGTTAAATTGGCTCTGGACGAATGTGATTGCGGCCTGGAAGAACACCCCCCAGGGGGCTCCGACTGAGTCGACTTATTCACCTGATTTGTAACTCAGGACACTAGGTCAGTTTGGTGGGTCCGTCGGCAAGTTCCAAATCAACCAGCCGCAGCTGAACCTTCTCCAATCCCTGCCACCGGTCGATTTCAGGGGTGAAAACCAGGTTCACTCTCTTTCCCAAAAGGGAATGGTGCTCTGATAGGCCAAACCCGATCGCTTCAACGGCAGCGCCGTTCTGTCTCACCTTGAGCTTGAGATGCTTGTCCCCCACCACCCTCGATTCGATGACCTGGACCGATCTGGCCAAAAGCAGGGGTTCAGGGTTGCCCGGACCGAAAGGCTCCAGGGCCTTGAGAAGGCCCAAGGTTTCGATGGTCATCTCTTCCAGGCTCGCCCCCCCGTCGATTTCGACGGCCCTGACCAAGTCCTCGGGGCTCAGGCGCTCTCTGGCAAGGGTTTCCAGCTGCTCGGAGAATTCCTTCATATGGGATAGTTCAAGGGCCAGGCCTGCGGCATGCTGGTGGCCGCCGAATCTTTTCAGAAGAGGGCGAAGACGGCGGAGGGCTTCGTACAGGTTGAACCCAGGAATGCTCCTGCCAGAGCCGACGGCCAGGCCGTCCTGCACGCTCAACACCAGGACCGGACGGTGGTATTTCTCCGCCAGCTTGGAGGCGACGATTCCCAACACGCCCCGATGCCAGCCATGGCCGCAGAAGATGAGGGTTCGCCGATCATCGCTGATGCCCTTGGAAGAAAGCTCGCTTTCGATGTGTTCGAATATCCCCCGCTCGATGCTCTGCCGATCTCTGTTCATCGCCTCCAGTTGAGCAGCCATGGCCCGGGCCGTCTCGACATGATCCGTTGTGAGGACGGCGACACACATCTCGGCGCTGCCCAGCCTGCCGGAGGCGTTGAGGCGTGGGGCGATTCTGAAAGCGATGTCGTAGGGGGTGATCTCGGCGGGAACGATGGAGGCCATTGTCGCTATGGCCTCCAGCCCCGGGCAGAAGGAGTGGTGCATCCTTTCCAGGCCGGCAGTGACCAGGATTCTGTTCTGGCCCTGAAGGGGGACCATGTCAGCGACCGTTCCCAGGGCCACCAGATCAAGGACGGTCCTCAGATCCGGCTCAGGCTGCCCCATGAACCAGCCCTTCTGACGCAGGGCAGCCCGGAGGGCGACGGCGAGGAAAAAGGCGAGACCCACGCCCGCAAGGTTTTTGAAGGGGAACAGCGAATCAGGGCGATGGGGGTTGACCACCGGGCAGAGAGGGGCGAAATCCTCGGGAACCTGGTGGTGATCGGTGACGACGACGTCCATGCCCAGATCCCTGGCCAAAGCGACCTCCCCCATGTTGGATATGCCGCAGTCCACGGTGATCAACAGGCCGGTGCCTTCCTCCGCGATCCTGCGGAGGGCTTCCTCGTTCAGTCCATACCCTTCTACGAGCCGGTTCGGAATGTAGTAAGATACCGGGAGCTCCAGATGAGAGAAAAAACGGACGAGCAGAGCGGTTGCCGTGACCCCGTCTGCATCAAAGTCCCCGTATATGGTTATCCTCTCGCGGTTCTCGATGGCCCGGAGGATCATCGCCACGGCTTGGTCCATGTCCTTGAGTTCCATGGGGTTTGCGATGAGGGCGAGCTTCGGGGAGAGAAAGGCTCGCACGCCGTCAACCTGTTTGACTCCGCGGTTGATGAGGAGTTGAGCCAGGAGCAGGGGCAGGGCCGCTTCAAGGGAAAGGGTTTTGGCAAGCGGAGAGGGAGGGGTGCGCTTCCAGACCTTGATCATCTTTTTTGAGTGCTTTCTCGGGCTAGGATTCTTTGCGCGACGGCGACGTCGTCGGGGGTGTCCACCTCAAAGGAGTCGTAGGGGCTCTCCACGACCTTGATTTTGTACCCGTGTTCCACCGCTCTCAGCTGCTCCAGTTTTTCGGCGTCTTCGAGGGATCCCATGGGCAGGCGGGCGAAGGTGCTAAGAAAGCCCAGCCGGTAGGCGTAGAAGCCGAGATGCTTGTAGTAGACCTTAGCTGTCCCGGGATCCCGATGAAACGGGATGAGGGAGCGGGAGAAGAAGAGGGCGTATCCGTCCTTGTCACAGACCGTTTTCACGTGCTTCGGGTTCCTTGGGTCATTGTCTCCCCTTTCGTCCGCAATCCGGAAGACGAGGGTGCTCATCTGCACATCCCCCTGTTCCGTCAGAGGCCGGATCAGGTGGGAGAAACAGCGGGGGTCGAGGGCGGGCTGATCTCCCTGGACGTTGATGACGATTTCATCGCTCTGAAGACCGGTGAGCGATGCCGCCTCGGCGACCCGGTCTGTTCCGGAAGCATGGGCGCTGCCGGTCATGATCGCTTTGCCGCCAAAGTCGAGCACGCATCGGTGAATCCTCTCATCATCCGTGGCGACGAACACTTGAGAGATGAGCGGGCAGGTTTGGGCACGTTCGTAAACGTGCTGGATCATGGGTTTGCCGGCGATGAGGGCAAGGGGTTTTCCCGGGAAACGGGAAGAGTCGTAGCGAGCGGGTATGAAGGCGAAGGTTTTCATGAAATCAGGCAGGTCGAGCACTCCGGTCAAGGCTCCATGTACGTGGCACAGGCCGAATCAGACTCCCAGGCGGTTACCTTGTTCACCCGGACATGGGCATCATTGAGCTTCTCGCTGAGCGATTGAAATACATGCCGGGCGATATTCTCGGAGGAGGGATTCATGGATTTGAAGCATTCCAGCTCGTTCAGGAAGCTGTGGTCCAGATCCTGGAGGACTTGCCGGGTCGCCTCCTTGACGAGTTTGAAATCGATCAAGATGCCGTTATCCGCCAGGTCCCGACCGGTCACGGAGACCTCGATTTTCCAGTTGTGGCCGTGGAGCTTCTCGCACTTGCCGTCAAACTCCTTCAGCTGATGGGCTGCGGCCATCTGGGTCATGATCTTCAATTCGTACACGGGGCGCGGGTACTCTCCTGCGTCAATTCTCCGTGGAAGGGGCTTCCGGATAAGGCTTGCCGCATTCGGTGCATCTGCCGTTCTCGATGATACCGGTACAGGCGCCGTCCGGGCAAAGGATGCGATCTTCAAGATCGAACCCCCCTTCTTGCTCGGCTGAAGGGTCGTTCTCATCCCTCTGCCGTTCACCGCAATCCATGCAGAACCTGCTGTTTTCGGGGATGAGGGAGCCGCAGCTCGAGCACTGCTTGACAGGGAGTTCTTTTTCACAATGGGGGCATTTCATAGGGCGACCTAGCTCTTCTTCGATGTTTTGACCTGAAACGGGGTGATCTGTTGCGTAACCCTGGTGCTCTTGCACTTGGGGCATCTGAATTTTGTTTTCTCATATTCGGAAATCGACAAGAAAAGGGTGAACTTTCCGCCGCACTTGTCGCATTTGAAATCGTAGCTGGGCATAGACGACCTCCTTGAGAGAGAATGATTTGACGGAGCATCATATCGTATTTGATGTCTTTGTCAACACTGCATTGCGAGGGGCCGGCCTGCGAACCCCTACCACTGGATCATCGCGGAGATCTCATCCCATGCCGTCACGACGAAGAAGGGGTGGGGCCTTCGATTCCAGGGCTGGTCGAACAAAATCGGGGTAATGGCATGCTGATCGAGGAGATAACAGGTCTCCAGCCGGTCATCGACAAAGTACCTGATCCCGTATTCACGCAGGACCGAAGGCTTATTCCCGTGGGTCTCCGTCGCTTCGACGCGGATCAGGTCCGGGGACACCCCGACGAGTTGATGCTGGATCCAGTCGAGAATGGGGTTTCTCTCCGCTCTTGCCGTGACAAAAAGGATCGCTCCGAAACGGGAGAGCTTTGTCAGGACCTCCACTGCGCCGGGAAGGGCTTTTATCCCGCTCTGGATAGGACGCTCGAGCAGGGCCTGAAGAATCCTCTCGCTCACCATGTGATCGATCTCGATCACACGGTCGAATTCATATTCCGTGATATCCTCATAGTGAAACGAATAGCCGTGTTCCTGTCTCGCCTTTTCCACAAAAAGGCGAAAGGTATCCGCAAAAACACCATCCACGTCGAAAGCTATTTCCTGAGGGGAAATCTTCATTCCATCAACCCGATCATTTTAGCATCACAACGGTTGCCGACCTTCCGGTGATGCCCTCACCCCGGTAAGAATAAAAGAGGTCGGTCCGGCACTTCGTGCAGATCCGGGCCACCTCGATATTCTCCCGCTTCAGGCCTGCCTCCACGAGCTGCCAGCAGCTCAAAGCCCAAAGATCGAAGTGATTCTCGCGCACCATGAACGGCTGGAAAGCCTCCGGGAAGATCTCCCGGTGAGTCACGAACTCCGCGCAGCACGGGCCGAGGGACGGCCCAATGGCGGCCCTGAGATCCGAGGGAGAGCAGCCGAAGGCATCGCTCATCCGATGGACCACCCGGGAGAGGAGGCCGGAGACGTTGCCGCGCCATCCGCAGTGAACATTGGAGATCACCTTTTTCAAGGGATCGTACAGCATGATCGCCTGACAATCGGCCTGCTTCACCATGAGGGCAATCCCGGGCGCACCCGTCACCATGGCGTCGGCTTCAGTAGGGTTACCCGATGGGGCCGGGCCGTTAGGATGGATCAGGGCAATGTCGTTTCCATGGACCTGTTTCATGCCCCGGAGCGATTGCGCGGCCATGGCCGACCGGATGATCTCGAGGTTGGCCCTCACCCTCTCAACCCTGTCCCCGGAACCGGGGCTCGTGTTAAGAGAATGAAAAGGAGGCTCGCTCACCCCGCCGTGGCGTGTGTAAACTGCGTGGGAAAGCTCGTGGTAGGAAGAGAGACCCCGAAAACGAAAACAGGGAACCTCAGAGGCTGGGTCAGGGTACAACTCGGATGGAATACCACGAACAAAATGCGACACGAAAACGTTCTCTCTAAGTCCTGGAGGAGGATCTGAATCGAGTCAGGATAAGCCTGTGAGGAATCCGGGACAGGAAGGGATCTAAGAAGCCTTGGCCGTGCATCCCTGTTCGAACCCCAGCCAACACACCTCTGTCTCCGCTGTGAAAAAAGTAGATTGATTCACGACACAGACAGCCCTATTTACCGCTGCTTCCTTCCGGACCTGACGGGGTTCACAGGCGTCGGTCACGTGAAGTCCACTCCATCAGCAGGAAAGACAAAAGGCATGTCGGACCAAAGCTCTCATCAGGGACTTTCGACCCCGCATGAGCGGATCTCGGGTTCAGGGCACCGCTAGCTCCCCGTCTAGCACGACCAAGGCATGCAGGGATTCTTTAAATGTCCACCCGATCCTTGAGTTCCTTGCCGACCTTGAAGAAAGGAAGCTTCTTGGAAGCGACGTTGATGATTTCGCCGGTCTTCGGATTCCTGCCCTGATAGCCTTCGTAGTTCTTGATCTTGAAGCTGCCGAAACCTCGGATTTCCACTCTCTCTCCCTTGGTGAGGGCCTCTTCCATATTCCCGAAAACCGTGTTCACCACCTCTTCAGCTTTCTTGAGCGCGAGGTTTTCAGCCTTGGCGAGTGCCTCGATGAGTTGAGATTTGTTCATAGCCCCCCCTCTCTCAGGTACGAAGGTTCTCCATCATGGTGTTGATCGTTCGGGCGTCAAAAGAGCCCCAGGATGAATCATGGGAGTGAAAATAATAAATCCAATGCGTTAAGTCAAGTCTTAATGTATCATGAGGCGCAGGACGGGGATCTCGGAAGATCGCCCTATGATCCAAGCCCCAACCGGCACCGGAGACTACCGGCACGGCCCAAAGCCCTTGCCATCCCTTTGGTTGTATAATAAAAACCGCCACAGGGGATTGACGGAATTGAACAGCTCAAGGCCCCTACCGACCATTGCCCGACCAGGGGGTCAGGAGCCGAACCAAAGATGATCGTTACTCTGGACGGCCCGGCAGGATCCGGGAAAAGCACAGCGAGCAAGCTTCTTGCGGAAAGACTCCGATGTCTTTACCTCGACACAGGAGCGATGTATCGAGCCGTTGCCCTGCAAGTGAAAAGACAGGGGGTTGAGCCGAAGGACGGGGAAAAGCTGAAGGAGCTCTGCCGCAACCTCGACCTCCGGTTCAAGGAGATGGGAAGAGAGATGAAGGTGTTCATCGGGGAGGAGGACGTCTCGTCAGCCATCCGGTCTCCTGAAATGGATCTCCTGTCATCGAGGATATCGGCGATCCAAGAAGTGCGGGAGGCCATGACCCGACTTCAGAGAAAAATCGCTGTGGACAAGAACGTCGTCGCCGAGGGAAGGGACATGGGCAGCGTGGTTTTTCCCGGCGCGGAATTCAAGTTTTTTGTCACCGCAAGTCCTGAGGCAAGGGTTGAAAGAAGGTACAAAGAACGAATCAAGCGGGGTGAAACGGTGCTAAGGGAAGACGTGGAAAAGGAGCTTCTCAGAAGGGACGCTCAGGATAAGGCCCGTTCCATCGCCCCCCTGATCCCGGCACCGGATGCAGAAATCATTGACACCACTTTCCTCGACCCTGCAGGGGTGGTGGGGACCATCCTGGAGGCCATGAAAGCCAAGGGTGGATGGAGCCCCTAAAGGCCCGGCCTGTTTCTGCCTGCCCGAGGCGGCTGAAACCCGGATTAGCATGAGGTGCTTGTATTTGACCCAAATGTCTGCTATGAAATAAAAGTTTGGAGGATATGCCAGAGGGGACAAGATCAGCATGGGGGGTGCTGGGGTTAATGGTGAAACAAACAGAAAGAACAAATCATGGTGAGGTCGCCGGTCATCGGGGTGAAGACGAGGACGGAAGAGGTCGCCAGGAGCGGGCCGTAAGGAGGCAGGAGGAAAGCAAACCTAGGGGGCCGAAGGGGCAAGTTGAGGGCAAGAACTTCTCCGAGCTCTACGAGGAGAGCTTGCGATCTGTTCAGGAGGGGGGCCTGGTCCGGGGGCAGATCGTCCAGGTGGGCAAGGAGTTCGTGCTGGTCGACATCGGTTACAAATCCGAAGGCCAGATTCCCATCAGCGAATTCACGGACGCCCATGGGATGGTGACCGCAGAGGTCGGAGAAGAGGTGGATGTGATTCTCGAACGCAGGGAGGATGATGAAGGGATCATCATTCTCTCCAAAGAGAAGGCAGCCAAGATCAGGATATGGGACGACATCAGGGACATTTACGAAAAGGGGGGCACCATCAAGGGCAGGATTGTGGCCCGCGTCAAGGGCGGGATGTCTGTGGACATCGGCCTCCAGGCGTTCCTGCCGGGTTCACAAATCAGCCTGAAACCCATCAAGGATTTCGATTCCTACATCGGCTCGACCTATGAATTCAAGATCCTGAAGTACAACAAGAGACGGTCCAATATTGTCCTGTCGCGGAGAGCCATCCTGGAAACGGAGCGTGCCGCCCTCAGAGAAAAGACCTTGCAAGAGATGAGAAACGGCGCGGTGATGAAGGGTAACGTGAAGAACATCACCGAATACGGCCTGTTTATCGACCTGGGCGGGATTGACGGCCTGCTCCATATCACCGATATGTCATGGGGTCGTGTGGGACATCCGTCGGAACTGTACAAAGTCGGAGACCCCGTCACCGTGAAGGTGCTCAACTACGACCAGGAGACCGGAAGGGTCTCCCTGGGACTCAAGCAGCTCAAACCCGACCCATGGACAGACGCTGAAAGGAAATATCCTGTGGGGTCGAAGATCAAAGGAAGGGTCGTGAGCCTCGCGGATTACGGTGCTTTTGTGGAGGTCGAAGAGGGGATAGAAGGCCTTATCCATGTCTCCGAGATGTCATGGACCAGGAAAATCAGGCACCCCTCTCAGATCGTGAAGGTAGGCGACAGGGTCGAGGCGATGGTCTTGAACATCGACTCTGGGAACAAGCGAATCTCCCTGGGACTCAAGCAGACCCAGCCGAACCCCTGGGATGTGATCGGAGAGCGGTACCCCGTGGGCACGACCATTGAAGGGCGAATTAAGAACATCACCGATTTCGGGGTTTTTGTCGGGATCGACGAAGGGATCGACGGCCTTGTCCATATCTCGGACATATCCTGGACAAAGCGGATCAAACACCCCTCGGATGTCTACAAGAAAGGTCAGGAAGTTCAAGCGGTGGTGCTTAATATCGACCGGGTGAACGAAAGGTTTTCCCTGGGGATCAAACAGCTCACCCAGGACCCTTGGGACGAAGTGCCCCAGAAATACAAACCCGGCACCCGGGTGACCGGTACGGTGACGAACGTCACCGACTTCGGGGTCTTCGTCGAGTTGGAGGAAGGAATCGAGGGCCTCCATGTCTCAGAGGTGTCGAAGGAAAAGGGGGCCAATCCCCTGACCCGTTTCAATACGGAGGATGTGATCCAGGCCAAAGTGATTCATGTGTCTCGATCAGAGAAGAAGATTGGCCTCTCCATCAAACGGCTTGAGGAAAGCGAGGAGAGGGAGATCTACAGGAGTTACACGGAAGGCCGCAATGGGGCGACCTCAAACCTGGGAGAGATCTTGAAGAAAGAGATGCAGGGCCTGGACAGCGGGGGCTCTCCGGGCGACAAAAGAAGCAGAGATCCGGACGGGTTTCGGGACGACGAAGATGCCAGAAAGCATTGAGAACCGGCCTGAATAGAAGAGTCACCCAAAAACATGTCTGACAAAAAGCGCTCCATCTTGGCGGTCCTGGGGATCCTGGGGATCGTCGCTCTTCTGCTGGGTGCCATCCTGACCCTTCTTTCCGGCACCTCAGGGCCCTCTTCCTTTTTTTCTTTTAAGGAGAGGGTCGGCGTGGTCACGATTGACGGCGCCATCACGGATCCCGAACCGATCGTCAGCCAGCTCGTCGAATTCAAGAAGGATAAAGCGATCAGAGCGATCATCCTGAGGGTTAACTCCCCCGGGGGTGGGGTTGGGCCATCGCAGGAGATTTACCGGGAGGTGAGAAAGACAGCGGCCGACAAGACCGTGGTCGCGTCCATGGGAAGCGTGGCTGCTTCCGGTGGGTATTACGTCGCCTGTGCCGCGAACAAGATCGTGGCCAATCCCGGGACCCTGACCGGGAGCATCGGGGTACTGATGGAGTTTGTTCAGGTCGAGGAGCTTCTCAGAAAGCTCGGCGTGGGGCTGGAAGTCCTCAAGAGCGGCGAATTCAAGGACATCGGCTCACCCCATCGAAAGCTCTCGGAAAGGGACAAGGAACTCCTCACCCTGCTGGTAACGGACATCGAGAAACAGTTCGTGGAAGCCGTGGCCCAGGGAAGAAATCTCCCCATAGAAAAGGTCAGAGAAATCGCCGACGGACGCATCCTCTCGGGGTCTCAATCCAAAGAACTCGGCTTGGTGGACCAGCTGGGGAATTTCCAGGACGCTGTGGAACTGGCAAAACAAATGTCCGGCGTCGAAGGCGAGGTCACTCTCGTGTACCCGAAAAAGGCCAGGGCGAAATTCTGGGACCTCATATTTCGGGACGCTTCAGAGGCGCTCTACCGGTCGTTCAGGGGTCTCCTTGACATGCGGTTGGAATACCGGTGGGAAGGCCTTCCCTCCTGATTTGCAGCCCTACAGGAAAAGACTCACATCCCCTTTCCCCTCTCGGAGCACTTCCGGGACGTCGTCTATCAACGAGATGACACTGGAGGGTTCCGGGTAAAGCACACCCCCGTCGACCACCAGTTCGAGGTGAGGCGCGTAGGCTTCCTCAATCGCCCGGGGATCATCGAACCCGGCGCTGGTGCTGATAATCGGCCTGCCGAAGGCCCTGACGATGCCCAGGCAGGTC